>JBDNHG010000863.1:0-3586 GCA_041688925.1 Acidimicrobiales bacterium
TCGTCGGTGCCGTCGTGCATGGCCTTTTCGGCCGCGACCATCGCCTTGCCTGCGGCTCGCAGCGCTGGTTCTGCAACGTCGAGCAACATCTCACGCAAACCAGCATCGGGGTTACCCATGCCGACGTCTTGGCTCATGGTCAGGAACGTGCCACCGATCGATACGTCGCCGCCGTCGGCTTCGAGTTCACCTGACAGGATGCGCAAAATCGTGCTCTTGCCGACGCCGTTGGGACCAACGATGGCCGCATGATCGCCGGGTGCCACGCCGAAGCTGACGTCGAAGAACAACGAGTCAGCCGCCGGCGGTGCATAGTCGAGTTCGGACACCACGATTGAGCTCACGGCACTGACCCTATTGGCTGTCGGCTCGAACGCTTGTCGAGTAAAACGTTGATGTGGACGCGCCCATGAATTCACTGCATCTGATCCGACTTCTGGCTGACGAGAAACGTCGCGAGGTCACCGCCGCTCTTGTGCTCACGCATAGAGAGACCTCGGCCACCGAGGTCGCGGGCATTACAGGGATGCGGTTGCGAGATGTCATCGACGCTGCTGATCGGCTGATCAGCGGGGGACTGGTCGACGGGGATGCCGACGGCTGCGTGCTGCTTGACGATCTCTTCCAACAGGCCGCCAGAGCCGAGGCACCGCAAACACCTCCGTTGGATCACACCGACCAACCCGACGACGCGGCCCGAGTACTCGACGTTGCTTTTCGCGACGGCAAGCTTGTGCAATGGCCGGCAAAACGAGCAAAGCGGCTTGTGGTGCTCGATTACCTTTCCCAGCGATTCGACATCGGCAAGCTCTACTCCGAGCCCGAAGTCAACGAACTGCTTCACCCCTTCAACGATGATGTCGCCACCACGCGCCGCTACCTCGTCGATGAACAATTCCTCGACCGCAGCAACGGCCAATATTAGCGCTGCGGCGGATCGTTCTGACAGCGAATTGTCCAGGCGCCAGGCGCCAGGACAATTCAGTTCCAGGTAGGGAAGCTGACGGTGGGGTCGCGGTCGAGTTGTTCGACGAGGGCGATCTCCCAGGTCAGGTAGTCGCGCATGTGCTGTTCGACGACGTCGCCTTCGTGGTCATAGGGCTTGTACCAGACGTCGTTGGCGTCGGTGGTTGCCCGGTCAAAGCCGGTTTCCATCTCGTACTCGGCATGGCGCCAGCCCTTGTTGCCGGCGGCGAGGGCAACGACTTCGGCATTGGGCCACAGTTCGGTCGCCTCGGGCACTGCGAGTTTTGCCTGCTGGCCGTCGCTCGAGGTGATGGCCAGGTACTCGGTGTCGCCGACGGTCTCTCGGGCTTGGGCGAGTCGGCTGCGTACGCCCCACCAGGCACCTGGGATGTGGCCGCGTTTGCGGTACTTGAGGCTCGAGCCGATGTCGAGCACCGTTGTTGTGTCGCGATGTTCGTTCAAACGTGCCGCTAGTTCGGCGACCTTGACGAGTGGCATGCTGGGCACCGACTGCCTCGCTCCGGGCCCGCTGCGCAGCTCGCCTGCTGGCACGCTTGCGATGCCGCCGGCGAGCACTACGGCGTCTGACCAGCCGAGTTGGCGCAACCATGAAGCGGTCATGGTCGCTCTCACCGCATTGTCGTCGATCAGCACCAACCGTGCGTTGCGCGTGGCCACGTATTCGTCGGTCGCCTGCACGAGTTGGCCACCGGGAGCACTGGCGCTGCCGTCGATGTGGCCCTCGCTGAACTCTTCGGGCGTGCGCACGTCGAGCAGGAAAGTTGTGCGGTCGCCGTCGGCCTGCCATGTCGAGAGTTCGTCGGCGGCGATCTGTCGGACGCCGAACCGTTCGCCGACCCCGGCTGCGGCTGCGGTTGACCACGTCTGTGAGCTCGCGGAAGGATCGGGGGCGTGCGTCTCGTGGCCCCGGGCAACCTGGAAGCCGGCGAGCTCCCAACCCATGGTGCCGTTCTCGAGTGCAACGACCCGGTTTTCGACGCCGGCGTTGATGAGCGACTGGGCGCCGATGATGCTGCGGGTGCGACCGGCGCAGTTGACGACGACCAGCGTGTCGGGATCGGGCGCCATCTCTTTGACCCGGTGCACGAGTTCGGCGCCGGGACAGTCGATGCCGGTCGGGATGCTCATGTTGCGGTATTCGCCCATGGGTCGTGAGTCGAGCACCACCATGTTGGCGCCGTCCTCGATCAGGGCCTTGAGCTCGCTTGCTGGGATGCGCGGCGTGTCATAGGTGTGTTCGACGAACTCGCCGAAGGCCTTGGACGGCACATTTACGCCCGCGTACAGTTCGCCTCCGTTGGCGGCCCATCCGGCGGTACCGCCCTCGAGTATCTGGCAGTTGACGTAGCCGAGTTCAACGGCCTTCGTGGCGGCCCGAGCCGCCAGATCGGGCTCGGCGGCCGCCGGACCCGCATCGCACCACACAATACGAGTGGTGGTACGCGGCACCAGTCGGGGCAAGACCAGCTCGAGCGTTGACAGCGGCACACACGCAGCATGAAAGAGATGCGAGTCGAAGTAGACGCCTTGTTCACGGGCATCGAGAACCGCCAGCTCGCGACCATCGAGCAACCATTCGGTCAGCTCGGCCGCCGAGATCGTGGTCACTGAGAGCGGCTCGGTCACGAGCGGCCTTCGCGAATGCCGCTGACGCTACGGAAGATCTTCCACTTGTTCTCTTTGGCGTTGTAGTACCGGCGTTCGTCGAGCCGTTCGAGGGCCAGGCCATAACAGTGGAAGTTCATGGCGGGGCCGTCGATATGGATCGAGTGCAGGTCGTCGGGGAGCATCGCGACGCCGGTGCTGGCCTCGACCATGTGTTCGTGAATCTGGTTCACTCCGTCGTCGGTTCGTTCGAAGAAGCGGTTGAGTTCTTGTCCGCTATGGCCGACGACGACGGCCCATGTGGTGTGGTTGTGGACAGGCGTGGCAACGTCGCCCCTGCTCGATTGGGCATAGAGCGCGAACCGGTCGTCGTCGTCTTGGGCGAGCCGGTACATGAAGCTGGTGCTGTCGTCGTCGGCGCCAGGCGCCGGGAAGTCGTCGGGTGGGAAGATCTCGCGCTGCGAGCTCAGTTCGATCAGACGATCGCGAATCGCTTCGACAGCAGGGCGGGTCACGCCGTGTTCGGTTTCGATACGTCGTATGTCGTCCATGGCCGCGGTCACGGCGTCGGTGCGAGCTTGCATAGGTTGCCTCCCTGGATCCTTGACCCAGCTTCCCACGTTGACGCCCGTTTCGCCCAGCGCCATGGGTGACGCGGCGTGCGACCTCGGTCAGGCGGGTAGTTCGAGGATGGTGACCGTGCCGGTGGCGCCGCTGACCTCGACGAGTGCACCGTCGGGAATTCGCTTGGTGGCATCGGTGGCTGACACAACACACGGGATGCCCAGTTCGCGGCTCACGATGATGGCATGGCTCAGGGGTGCGCCGACGTCGACAATCACGGCCGCGGCCGTGACGAACAGCGGCGTCCATGATGGGTCGGTGATTGGAGCTACGAGAATGTCGCCCGGTTCGAGAGCTGTTGGATCAAACGAGTCGAGCACAACGCGTGCGATACCGCGAGCAGTTCCTGGGCAGCCGGGAACTCCTTGAA
>JBDNHG010000864.1:0-3380 GCA_041688925.1 Acidimicrobiales bacterium
AGCGATGAGGCTCTTCGTCGGCGCCGAGTGCTTCGGTCGTCGCTGCGCTCAGCTGCTCGACGAGATCGAGCGGCAGGGGAGCACCGGCCTTGGCGGGTCGACCGCTGTGGCGCAAGGCTCGGACGATGCGGCCTTCGGTGAGCGCCTCGCGCAGCTCGCGTGACCATGTGCCCTGATCTTTATCGATGCGGGCTGAAAGCTTCGAGCGCAGCAGCGCCTGGGCTTCAGCGACCGACGGGTCGGTCACGAAGGCATCGCCGGCAATGACGACCTTGCGCAACTCGCGCAGGTCAGCGGTGTCGATCTCGGCCTGAGCGGCAGTGGCACTGTCGTGCCACTCGGCAATGGCCAGAGCTGGAAGGAGGCCGTCGGCGATCCTCATGATTGGGCCGATATCGATCGGGTCTCGACCGTCGGCGACCGCTGCCTTGTTCTGGCGGGTGAGCGCACCAGAAACGCCATCGCGTCCTTCGTGCATGAGTTGCTCGGCGACCGGACGGTGCATCTCGGGCAGCGAGGCGATCCATGCTTCGCGATGGGTGCGCTTGGTCTTGAGCAGGTTTTGGCGATTCTGGCCGCGTCCACCACCGCCGCCTTCGCGACCTCGGCCGCCGCCATCGCGGCCTCGGCCACGTTCATTTCGAGCGCCGCCACCACCGCGTGAATCGCGAGAGTCGCGTCCGCCTCCGCGGCGGCCGCCTTTCTTCGCGAGCTGCGATGTCACGGCTTCGGTGGTTTGCTGCGTGCCGATCACCTCGAGCCGCTCAATTGGATCGGCCTTGACAGCCTTGGGCGATGTCAGCGAGATGAGCTCAGGCCCATCAACGGTGAACTCCGCGTCGGCGCGTAAAACGTCGCCGACGCTTGCTCCTGCGGGAAGCAGGGACGCCTCGAAGACGCCCTTTGGTTGTTTCGCACCCGCAGCTCGCCACGTGAACGTGCCATCGCCGCGGTCGCTGGTGACTTCGATATCAATACGTGTAGCCATGACGAGAGTCAAAGCTATCTGCAACCGGACCATCTGAAACGGTTCTTCTCTCGGGGAAATTCGGGATACGAAGTGACGGCGTGCGGTCGCGCTGCGGCGAATCTGGCCTACGATGCCGCAGTGCTTATGACTCGGGCTCTTAACTCCGGCACATTGCGCGGCTCTCGATGGCCTGCGTGGTGCTTGGTATTGGTCATGTTCATGGGCGCATGCAGTGGCGCGAGTACCACCGAAGTCGCTACCGATTCGTCCCAAGCCCTGACGCTTGCCGCGGCGGCCGAGTCGCCGGTCGAGAACTCGATTGCGGTTGCGACCACCGAACCGATCGTCGCACCGGCCCAAGGACCGCAGCCGACCGCCATCGCTTTCGCTACGCCAACGCCTGAGTTCGGCCCGACCGGACGCCCGACAGCGGCTGGCGAAGTCAACGTTTTGACGGCGAAACCGTCGGTATCGCGGCCCACTGTCTATGACGGACCCGAGGGCAAGCAGATTGCGGTCACCTACGAATACCTCAACGGGCGGATCGACGAGACCTACGACTGGTTTGTGAACCCGACCTATTTCGGCAATGCGTTGGCCTTGATGGTCATCGAAGGTGAACCCGGCGACGATTGGGCACGAGTGCGAATTCCGACCCGGCCCATCATGGAAGGGTGGGTTTCGACCGATGACTTCACCTGGTCATCGTCGAATTACTACGTGCAGGTCGATATCGGCACGAACACGGTCAAGGTGTGGGATGGCGACGAGGTGATCGTCGATGAGGTAGCGGTCGTCACGGGCGATACCGGGCGAGAAACGCCGCTTGCATCGACATTCGTCGACGAGATCATGCCAGGCCCGAGTAGTGCGTACGGCCCATGGCTGCTCAGTCTTGGTGTGTTCAGCGACGCCATCAATACCTTCGGCAGCGCAGGCGGACTACCCAAGGTCGCCTTGCACGGCACCAATCGGCCCGATCTACTCGGCCAATATGCGTCCAACGGCTGCATCCGGCTGCCAAACGACGTCATCACGATGCTTGCGTCTGAGGTCCCCGTTGGCACTCGGGTCGACGTGGTCCGAAGCACCTGAGCGGCCAGCGCGTATCCTTTCGTCGGTGAGCGCGGATTGCGAAGAGAACCTCGACCTTGTCCTCGACTTCGACAAGGTTGCTCGGGTAGCTGAAACCGGCGCCTCGGTCGTGCCCGTTGTCTTGCAACATGCCGAGTCTGGTGATGTTTTGTTCGTCGGTTACGCAAACGAGCAAGCCCTTCGAGCAACACTCGACGAGCGAATCGCGGTGTTGTGGTCGACCAGCCGAAACGAACTGTGGCGCAAAGGGGCGACATCGGGCGACGTGCTCGACGTCGTTGACGTGCGTGTGAACTGTGAGCAGAACTCGGTGCTGTACCGGGTGGTGCCCCGTACTGGCGGTGTGTGCCACACCACAAACAGCGCCGGAACCGCCCGACCGAGCTGCTACTACCGCTCTGTCGCTGCGCCGGCCAGCCTGCGTTTCGTCGACGGCATCGCCTGATGAAGCCATGACCGACTTCGGGGCATCGGGCGCGTCGGGAGCGTCGCCAGACACCGAGCTGTCACGTGGTCACCTGCTGCAGGTCTTCGGCGTCGCAATCATCGCCAGCATTGGTTTGGGCATGGTGCCTTGGGGCGGCATCATCATCTATCCATTCCGCCTCTTTACGACCTGGGCCCACGAGATGGGCCACGGCATTGGCGCGATTGTCACCGGCAATAGTTTCCAATCCCTCGACATTTATCGGTCGTTGGGAGGGCAGGCACTCATCTCAGGAGCAGACGGCATTGGTCAGGTGATCGTGTCTTCCTTCGGTCTCATTGGTCCTGCCGTGCTCGGTGCGGCCGTGATGATCGCTGGCAGTCGCGTCAAGACAGCACCGTTCGTGCTCGGCGCGCTTGCCGCCGCGGTGGCACTCTCGGCATTGTTGTGGATCCGCAATGGCTTCGGGTTCTTTGCGATGTTGGCGATCGCTGGCGGGTTGGCAGCTGCTGCGCGGTTTGCTTCGCCGGTCGTGCGTGTTGGCATCTCGCAGCTGCTGGCAGTGCAGCTGGCCCTGGCCGCATGGTCGAATCGCAACTATCTCTTCACCAAGGGCTTCGAACGTGACGGTCGGCGACTCGACTCAGACACCCAGAACATCGCCGACGAGTTGTTCTTGCCGTACTGGTTTTGGGGTGCGCTGCTGGGTGGTGTTTCATTGATCGTGTTGGTCTGGGCGTTCTGGTTCGCCTGGCTTCGTCCAAAACAGTCCCTGCACGACCGATGATCGGAACCGCAATGAAACAGGGCCAGCTCACTGCACTGGTTGTCGATGACCCGATCGAGGCGTGGAACGACGTTGGTTTTGCGGGCGACGATGTGGTCACG
>JBDNHG010000865.1:0-2802 GCA_041688925.1 Acidimicrobiales bacterium
AAGCGGCAGAAGCAGTTGTAGCCGTCGGCTAACGAGTTGGCTGCGTTGCGACCAGGCGAACACAAGCCGGGGTCGATGCGAAGGTTCAGGCTGCCGTGCGGGCGGTCTTCTTTGCGCCCGAGCGGGCCGCATCTTGGAGTGCCTGGCGAGCAGCCTGGATACCTTTGCGGCCCACTTCGATCGTCTGCTCGTCAAGGCGCCACTGGGTGATGCGTTCGGTGAGGTCATCGCCGGTCGGCAAGCTGCGCAGATGGCGATCGGCGGGGCCGGAAGCGTCGGATTCGTCGAGGTCTTCATAGGTGGTGGTGTCGAACAACTGAGTCATAGATACATCATGACTCGGGGGTGTGACAGTCTCGATTGGAGGCCCATGAACAGCGGCGAAATAGCGAGAATCAACGCTACGTTGCTCCGTTCTAGCACCTACGGGGCGCTATCGCATACCGTGGCCTGATGGGAACTGAGACGACCGAAGCGACGCAGACACACTTCCGGAGTTGTCCTTTGTGCGAAGCGTGCTGCGGCCTCGAGATCGCAACGCGCGGCGATCAGGTAGTCCGTATCCGGGGTGACATGAACGATCCCTACTCTCAGGGCTACATCTGTCCAAAGGGTTCGACACTCAAACAGCTGCACGAAGATCCCGACCGGTTGACGAGTCCGCGGATTCGTACCGAAGATGGCTGGAAGGACGTTTCGTGGGACGAAGCGTTCGCCGAGATTGGTCGGCGGCTAGAGCCGATCATCGAGAAACACGGGCGCCGCTCGCTCGGCACCGTCATGGGCAATCCAAACGTGCACAACCTGGGCGGGTTGTTGTATGCCCGCCCCGTGCTGAGCGCTGTCGGCAGCGCGAACTTCTTCTCGGCGTCGACGGTTGACCAGATGCCGAAACATGTGAGTGCCGGCCTGATGTGGGGCCGCCCCGACATGTTCCCGCTTCCCGACCTCGATCGAACCGACTATCTATTGATACTCGGAGCAAACCCGTACGTGTCTAATGGCAGCCTGCTGACCGTGCCGGGCTTTCCAGGCAAACTCGATGCGCTGCGCGAACGCGGCAAGTTCGTTGTGGTCGATCCGCGGCGAACAAAGACGGCCGAAAACGCGAGCGAACACCTCACCATTGTTCCTGGCACCGACTCATACTGGCTGCTTGCGCTCATCAACACGCTGTTCGACGAGGGTCTGGTCGACATCGGCCGGCTCCAAGACCATGTCAGCGGAGTCGACGAGGTCCGTTCGATGGCTGCCCACTATCCGGCGGATGGCGTCGCGGAACGATGCGGCATCGATGCCGAGACGACCCGGCGCATCGCCCGCGAACTCGCGGCTGCTCCCACCGCCTGTGTGTATGGACGCATGGGCGCGCACACCGCCGAGTTTGGCACGATCACCAGTTGGGCGACCGACGTGCTCAATGTGTTGACTGGCAATCTCGACAAGCCGGGCGGCATCATGTTCAACTGCGCGCCGACCCAAAACATGGCGCCGGCGAAACCCGGCGGCCGCGGTTTCAAGCTCGGCCGATGGAATGGTCGGGCATCGGGCCGTCCCGAGGTCAAGGGCGAACTTCCTGCGGCCACGCTTGCCGAAGAGATCACGACGCCAGGCGATGAGGCAATCAAGGCCCTGTTCGTGTTGGCATGTAACCCGGTGCGATCTTTCCCGAACACCGACCGCATCGACGATGCATTACAGCAGCTCGATCTGCTGGTCGTTGTTGACCCCTATGTCACGGCGACCGCACAGCATGCCCATGTGATCCTGCCGCCCACGTCGGCGCTTGAACGCAGTCACTATGACTTCGCATTCGAAGCAGCGATGATTCGATCGTTTGCCAAATATTCGCCTGCCGTATTCGAGACAGATGGCATGCGCGAGGAAGAACTGCTCAGCCGGCTTGCGCTTGCGATTCAAGGACAACCTGTCGAAGCTGACCCGACCGTTGTCCACGACCAGATGATCGATCAGATGATCGAGCACGAAATCGGCCGCCCGACCTCACCAATACATGGCCGCGCCAAAGCCGGGATCGTCGATGCGCTCGCGCAATGGACCTGGTCTGAGCAGATCATCGACTTCCGTTTGCGGGTCGGCCAGCACGGCGATGGCTTTGGCGTCAACCCCGAGGGCCTAACGCTTCGGCGTCTGATCGACGAGTATCCAAGCGGCGCCGACTTCGGGCCACTCGTCGAGCGATTCCCCGACGCGATCAAGACCTTGTCGGGCACCGTTGAGCTGGCACCGCAGCCCATCGTCGACGACATGGTTCGCCTTGCAGCGACGTTTGACACCCCCGGTTTCGCAAACGGGCAGATGGTGCTGATCGGCCGTCGCGACGCCAAAACGGTGAATTCGTGGATGCACAACCTCAACGTGCTCATCAAAGGCAAGACCGCCTGCACGCTGCTGGTTCATCCCGACGATGCCACGCGTCTGGGACTGTGCCACGGAGGGAACGCCAACATCGCGTCACGGGTCGGCAAGATCGTTGCGCCGGTCGAGGTCACCAACGAAGTCATGCCCGGGGTTGTGTCGCTGCCACACGGGTGGGGATATGACGAGCCCGGAATTGAGATGAACACGGCCAAGACCAAGCCGGGTGTGAATTCGAACGCGCTCACCGACGATGAGGTACTCGATGAGTTGTCGGGCAACTGCACATTGAACGGCATACCCGTCGAGGTCAGCGCCGCGTCTTGAATGGTGGGGCGGCGGCGATCTACACCTGATCGATACGAGAAATTCTCTGAACTGATCTCACGAAACCCGTCGCCCCGTCGTCTACGGGGCATGACG
>JBDNHG010000866.1:0-4739 GCA_041688925.1 Acidimicrobiales bacterium
AAGACGGTGTCGCCATCGAATTCGGCGATCGTGCCGTACATGCCTGCCGATGTCAGTATTTCGTCACCGACGTCGAGCGCCGTCAACATCGCTCGATGGGCCTTCGTGCGTCGTTGCTGAGGCACAATCAGCAGGGCCCACATGGCCACCATGATCACAACGAGTGGAATGAACTGCATGAGCCAACCCTCCACGGTTTTGAGGCTCGGTCGCCACTTGGCGACGTTGGAAGGCTAGTGGCGAGGCAGCCGAATGGCGTCTCATCTCGGGGATAGGTAACGAGGAATCCCTTGGCGTCAACTCCAGACGCGGCCGACCCGTTCGACCAAATCGTCGATAGAGCCGTCGATTACTGCTTGTCGAGCTTGATCGACCAGGTCGAAAAGAAAGGCGATGTTGTGCAATGTCAACAGTCGAGACGCTGCTTGCTCTTTGACCTGCAACAGGTGCCGCAGATAGGCACGCGACCATGGCGCCAACGGGCTGGCCACGAATTTCGGGTCGACGGGACCGGGATCGCGTGCGTACTGAGCATTGCGCAAATTGATGCGTCCGTCGGTCGTCAGCACCGTGCCGTGTCGAGCCAGTCGCGTCGGCAGCACACAGTCAAACATGTCAACGCCGTTCGCGATCCCCTCGACGATGCTCAGCGGATCGCCAACACCCATCAGGTAACGAGGTTGGTCAATGGGCAAAGCATCGGTCGTCGCCCGCAGCGGTGCGAGCATCTCGGTGCGCTTCTCGCCGACCGACAAGCCACCAATGCCGTAGCCCTCGAAGCCGATGCCCATGAGGAAGTCGGCGCTCTTGACCCGCAAGTCGAGATCGAGGCCACCTTGCACGATGCCGAACTGGGCCCGCATGCCATCGCTTCGTTCGGGCCGGTCGAGGAACGCTCCGCGCGCCCGTTCGGCCCAACGGTGGGTCTGGTCTACAGCGTTCAAGATCACCGAATCAGGCGCCGGCAGCGGTGGGCACACGTCGAGCACCATCTGGATGTCGGACCCCAGCTTGGTTTGCACATCGACGGCACCTTCGGGCGTTAACTTGTGCTTGCTGCCGTCATAGGTCGACTTGAACAGCGCACCTTCGTCGTCGACCTTCGGCTCGAGGCTGAAGATCTGATAGCCACCGCTGTCGGTGAGCACGAAGCCAGGCCAGTTCATGAAGCCGTGCAGACCGCCCATCTCTTCGACGATGTCAGCGCCGGGGCGCAACATCAGGTGATAGGCGTTGCCCAAGATGATCTTGGCGTCGAGATCGGCCAGGTCATGGCTCGTCAATGTCTGGACTGCTGCACGGGTGCCCACCGGCATGAAACAGGGCGTGGCAAACGTGCCTCGAGGTGTCGTGATCCGACCGGTACGAGCAGCACCGCTCGTTGCTTCGACCTCGAAGTTGAACATCAGCGATCACCGTCCTGCCTGTTGATGATCATGGCATCGCCGAACGACAGGAAGCGATAGCTCTCAACAAGGGCCTCAGCGTAGAGGTCCTTCCAGCGCTCACCAGCGAAGGCGCACAACATGACCAGCAACGACGACTTCGGCTGGTGAAAGTTGGTGAGCAACACATCGACGATCTTGAACTCGTAGCCGGGGCTGATGAAGAGTTCGGTTGCGCCTTCGTTGGCGCCGAGTGCAGCCGCGCTCTCGAGTGCGCGCACGCTGGTGGTTCCGATCGCTATGACCCGAGGAGCCGCTGCGCATGCATCGAGAACCAATTGGGGCACGTGATAGCGCTCGGCGTGCATCTCGTGATCGTCGATGTCGTCGACCAGAATTGGACGGAAGGTGCCCAGCCCGACCGCCAACTCGACCGTCTGAATCACTGCACCAGCGTCGCGACACCGTTGCATCAGCTCGGGAGTGAAATGCAGGCCTGCGGTCGGCGCTGCGACCGACCGCTCGTTGCGGGCATAGACGGTCTGATAGCGCTCGGCATTGTCGTAGCCCGACGTGATGTAGGGCGGCAGCGGCACCTCACCAACGCGGTGCGCAATCTCGAGCACCGATTCGTTTGTCAGGCTGTGCACCAGGCGCACACCGTCGCCGAGTTGATCGCCGACGCCCATGATTTCGTCGCCGTTCTGGTCGATCAGCCTCGAGCCAGGCTTGACGCGCCGTCCAGGACGCACCAGCGCCCTCCAGGTGCCATTATCGACCGCGTCGAGAAGCATGACCTCGACCGCTCCCCCGGTGGCCTTATTCAAGCCCAGGCGGGCAGGAATCACCCGCGTGTCGTTCACGACGATCACATCGCCCGGTTCGATCAGCTGTGGTAAATCACGCACGGTTCGATGCACCGGCGTCTGGCCCAGAGCATCGAGCAACCTGGCTGCATCTCGCGGCTCGCATGGTGCTTGTGCAATCGATTCGTCGGGCAACACATAGTCGAAGTCGTCAATCAGCGGCATCGCCGACAGTCTGGCGGCGAACGCTCTCGAGCACACCCCGCCGATTGTCCGGTCGCCTACGACTAGTGACGTCCCCTGGTTGTTCTCAGGTGGTGGGCTCGCGTGAGGTTGGCGGGAAGAGCCTGCTTTGGCTGTCGTCGGCTGCGATCGGTGGAGCGAGCCCCATGTGCTGCCATGCTGCCGGTGTCGGCACGCGGCCCCGTGGGGTACGCATCAACAGGCCCTGCTGGATCAGGAACGGCTCGTGCACGTCTTCGACCGTTTCGGTTGGTTCAGACACCGAGATGGCCAGGGTCGAGAGCCCCACTGGCTGCCCCGCGAAACGCGAACACAGTGCAGACAGAATGCCCCGATCGACCTTGTTGAGACCGAGCGCGTCGACGCCGAACAGTTCGAGGCCAATGGCCGCTATCTCGTGGTTGATGATGCCGTCGTAGTCGGTCTCGGCGACATCGCGCACCCGGCGCAATAGACGGTTCGCGATACGAGGGGTGCCGCGAGCCCGCCGTGCGATTTCGTGGGCACCCGCTTCGTCGATCTGGACGCCGAGAATGCCGGCAGCACGCAAGACGATTGTTTGCAGGTCGTCGACCTCGTAGAAATCGAGGCGGGCGACCTCGCCGAAGCGGTCGCGGAGCGGGCCGGTGATGAGCCCGATGCGGGTGGTAGCACCAACGAGGGTGAACCTCGGTATCTCGAGTTTGATCGAGCGCGCCGCCGGGCCCTTGCCGAGCACGATGTCGAGTTCAAAGTCTTCCATCGCTGGATACAGAATTTCTTCGATGTGCTTGGACAGCCGATGGATCTCGTCGATGAACAAGACATCGCCAGGCGACAGCTTGGTGAGGATCGCGGCCAAGTCGCCGGCCCGCTCGAGAGAGGGACCCGATGCGGTGTGAATATGGGTTTGCATCTCGGTGGCCACGATGTGGGCCAACGTTGTTTTGCCCAACCCGGGCGGCCCGGCAAACATGAGATGGTCGGCCGGTTCGTTTCGTTTGCGGGCCGCACCAAGAATGATCGACAGATGCCGCTTGAGTTCGGGCTGGCCAACAAAATCGTCGAGCGACGTCGGCCGCAACTTGCCATAATCGGCGACCAGACCTTGATCGTCGGCACCCTCGCTTGCAAAGTCTTCGTCGACAGCAGATGCATCGAGCAGTTCGTCGCGAGCCATCAGAACGCCAACAGATTCAGCGCCAAGCGAATCTGGCTGGCGGTGTCGCCCTCGTCGGGAACCTCGCGAAGGGCATGGGCGACTTCTTCGTCGCTGTAACCAAGTGCAGTCAAACCTTCGCGAACGTCGGTGCGCGACCGGCTCGACCCGCCAGGGATCGCCGACCCGTCGGTCGTCTGCCCCGTCGGCGCATCGACCTTGGACGACAATTCGACCAACAGTCGTTGTGCCGTCTTCTTTCCAACACCGGGCACAAGACACAACGTGGCGACATCTTCGTCGGCCACGGCCCTGCGAAGGCCGTCGGGCCCGTGCACCGACAAGATGGCAAGCGCTAGCGACGGACCAACGCCGTGGGCACTGATCAGCGTTTCGAACATCATGCGTTCGTCGAGCACCGCGAACCCATACAGGTGTTGTGCGTCTTCTCGGATGTGGTGATGGATGTGCACGAACACCGCGGCGCCAATCTCGCCCAGCGTCGCCGACACCGATGGCCCGACGGTGACCCGGTAGCCGATGCCGGCAACCTCGATGAGCACCTGGTTCGGCTCGCGCCCCAGCAGCTCGCCCCGTAGTGATCCGATCATGCGCCCATTCCTGCCGGAACACCATGATGAGCGAGGTAGGTCAACGCGACGCCAAGCGCGTCGGCGGCATCGACCGGCCGAAGCGGCTGAGAGATGTCGAGCAGCAGTCTCACCATGTGTTCCATCTGATTCTTGTCTGCGCTGCCGTCGCCTGCAACAGCGAGCTTGATTTCGTTGGGTGAATATTCGACAACCTTGCATCCAGCGGTGATTGCTTCGGCCATGACGATGCCACTGGCCTGACCAACACCCATTGCGGTGCTCACATTGTTCTGGAACAAGACCCGTTCGACGGCCACCACCGATGGCACAAAGTCAGCGATCAGCGACCGTATCTCGCGTTGCAGTTCGGCCAGCCGATCGGGAGTGTTGTCGGTTTTTTCTGTACGCAGCACGCCGGCAGCCACGGCTCGTTGGCGATGCCCTCGTTGCTCGACAACCCCATAACCGCAGCGGGAGAGCCCCGGATCGATTCCCAGCACGAACATGCGTTCTACCCTACCTCGTGAACCCGCCACTGTCGAGAATACTGGGGGCTACCCGCGGTTAACGCATT
>JBDNHG010000867.1:0-8351 GCA_041688925.1 Acidimicrobiales bacterium
CGTACCCCGACCGCGAGGCATGGCTCGAGCAGTTGCAGTTTCTCGAAGACCAAGATGTCGATATGAACGTCCGCATCGATCACGACATGACGCACAGCATGTACATCAACGACCCGAACGGCTACGGCGTCGAGGTGCTCTATGACCTGCCCGAAGAAGTCTGGCGCCACGACATTGACGGCGCACTCAGCCACGCCGACTTCCATCCGACCAATCACCTCACTGACACCACCGAGTACGAGACCGACTTCAGCGCCTACGACGTTCCCTTCCAGGGCTGATCTGCGGTCTGTATGAGCATTCTTGGCAATCGCGTCTTCGCACCGAAGACCCGGCGTTCTTGACGACGGGCGGCAACTGTGTCGATGGGCTCACGATCGAGAACGCGGCGCACGTTGTCTATGTGCGGTCGTTGATGGCACACGCCACCCTCACCGGTGTAGACGTGACCGAGGCCCGAGAAGCACCTGGCGTCGTCGGCGTGTTCACGGCCGACGACATCGCCGAAATCGGTCTTGCCCCCAACCTGTTGCCGATGTTCCCCGAGGAGATGCGGCGCGAGTTCCTTGCCGCTGACTCGGTGCGTTATGTCGGTCAACCAATCGTCGCTGTGGTGGCCGAGACGCTGGCGCAGGCGACCGACGCGACCGAGCTGGTCTACGTCGACTATGAGCCGTTGCCGGTTGTGCTCGACCTCGAAGAATCGGCCAAGGACCAGACGGTGCTTTTTCCCGAGTTCGGATCGAACATCGTGAACACGATGGATTCCGAGAACGAGGCCGACTTCTCTGACTGCGAGGTCATCGTCGCAGAACGCATCATGAATCAACGGCTGACCGCTGCGCCGCTCGAACCTCGGGCTGGGGCGGCGTGGTGGACTGATGACGGCCGTCTCGTTCACTACTCGGCGTGCCAAGGGGCGCACCCGACGCGTGACATGTTGGCAAAGATCTTCGAGCTCGAACCCGATCAGGTGCGCGTTGTGGTGCCCGACGTCGGCGGTGGCTTTGGCGCCAAGTCACGCACCTATCCCGAGGAACTCGTCCTGGGTTTCTATGCCCGTGCCCTTGGTCGTCCCATGCGGTGGACCGAGACGCGTTCTGAGAATGTGATGGCGATGCCACAGGGGCGTGGCCAGCTCCAGTTTGCGAAATTGGGTGGCACCAAGGATGGCCGCATCACAGCCTATCAGCTCGACGTCTATCAAGACTGCGGCGCGTACCAGCTGATTTCCGCGGTGCTCGCGGGTATGACGCGCCGCATGATGACGGGCACCTATGACATCACCAATGTCGGCTTCAAAGGCACGACAGTCGTCACGAACATGGTGTCGACGACCGCCTATCGCGGTGCCGGTCGTCCTGAGGCCACCGTGGCTATCGAGCGGATGGTCGACCGGTTCGCCGACGAGATCGGCATGGACGCTGCCGAAGTCCGGTTCAAGAACCTCGTGCCGCGATTCACCGAGCCCTATACCACCGGCATCGGCACGGTCTATGACGTCGGCGACTATCCCGAGGCGCTGCGGCTGGCGCTCGAAGCGGTCGACTACCAAGGCCAACTCGCCGAACAAGCCCAGCGGCGCCAGAACGGTGACACCAAGCTGCTGGGCATCGGCATCGGCTCCTACGTCGAGGTCACCGCAGGAGGACCCGGCAGCGAGTTTGGCTCGGTCGAACTGCAGCTCGATGGTCGTGTGCAAGTTTTGACGGGCACGACGCCGTTTGGCCAGGGTCATGAAACCATCTGGGCCATGATCGTTGCTGACCGCACGGGCATTCCAATGCACCTGATCGATGTCGTTCACGGCGACACTGACCAGATCGAACGGGGCGGGCTCACTGTTGGTTCACGTTCGGTGCAGCTCGGCGGTTCTGCAATTGCGGCAGCAACCACGCAGCTGATCGACAAGGCAAAAGAGCGCGCTGCGGCGCAGCTCGAAGCAGCGGTTGTCGACATCGTGCTCGACGTGAACTCGGGTGCTTTCCACGTAGCGGGAACACCGGTCGTCGCTGTCAGCTGGGGCGATATCGCAGCCGAGCTCGACACGGGCATGGTCGAGTTCCACGACTTCAACCCCGAGATGCCCACGTATCCGTGCGGCGCACACATCGCCGTCGTCGAGGTCGACAGCGAGACCGGCGAAACCACGGTGCTGCGCATGGTGGCCGCCGATGATGCCGGCACCCTGCTCAACCCGTTATTGGCCGAAGGGCAGGTGCACGGCGGCCTGGCCCAAGGCATTGCGCAGGTGCTGTACGAGGCAATCGTTTACGACGAGGACGGTAATCTCATGACGTCGAACTTCATGGACTATTTGGTCGTGTCGCCGACTGAGATGCCGAATTTCGAGGTCGTGCACCTCGAGACGCCCACATGGGTGAATGAGCTCGGAGCGAACGGTGTTGGTGAGTCGGGCACGATCGGAGCAATACCCGCCGTGTACAACGCCGTCATCGATGCTGTTTCGCACCTTGGCGTGGACCATATGGAGATGCCGTTGACCCCGCAGAAAATCTGGTCTGCGATTAAATAGTGACGTCCCTGGGGACGACACGATTCGCTAGTACTAGCGTCGGGCCATGACTGATTGGCGGGCCACCGCAGGCACTTCGTTCGAGACGTTCAAGCAGCCAGCCAGCGGCTCACAGGGAATGGTGGTGACGAACCACCCGCTCGGCTCGGCGGCCGGCCTCGAGATGTTGGCCATGGGCGGCAATGCCGTCGACGCAGCGATTGCATCGGTATTTGCCCTGAGCGTGGTCGAACCAATGATGGTCGGGCCGCTCGGCGGGGGCTACATCAATCTCCGCATGGCCGACGGCACGGCGCTCTGCATCGACAACTACTCGTTGGCGCCCGGAGCATCAACGGCCGATATGTACACGCCGGTGTCAGATGAATGGCCCAACTATCTCGTCACCGAAGGACGCAAGAGCCAGGTCGGCCATCTTGCCGCTGGAGTGCCCGGCAACCTCAAGGCATGGGACGAAGTGCACGCGCTGCATGGTCGCCTCGATTGGCACACTGTCGTGTCGCCCGCTATTCGGTATGCCCGCAACGGCTTCCGCTGCACCGAATACCTCAGCAGACTCGCGGTCGACTGCGCTGGCGATATCGCGTTGTTCGCAACGACCGCAGCGATCTTCCAGCCTCACGGAAACACAATCAAGGCCGGTGACCTCATCGTGCGACCCGACCTGGCCGACTCGCTGACCTTGATCGCCCAACAACGGTCAGCTGCGCTGTACGACGGCGCCTTGGGACAGGCCCTCGTCGACGACATGGCGCGCAACGGCGGGCTCATCACGATGGCCGATCTTGCGGCCTATACAACGATTCACAATGCCCCCGTCACGGGCACCTATCGTGGCCACGAGATCTCGGGGCCGCCGCCGGGTAACAGCGGCATAACCCTGATGATCGAGATGTTCAACATCCTCGAAGGATTCGACATCGCCAGCATGGGTTTCGGAACCGCCGACAGCGCGCATCTGTTGATCGAGATTCTCAAGATCGCGTTCGCCGACCGTTTTCGTTACTTGGGTGATCCTGCCACGGTAGATATCCCGCTCGAATGGATCACTTCGAAGCCGTATGGGGCGAGCCGCCGTGGTGACATCGACATGTCGGTCGCCAGCAATGCGGTTGCGGGTCGGCCCGGTGCCGAATCGTCGTATACGACCCACCTGACCACGGCCGACGCCGACGGAAACATGGTGTCGATGACCCAGACGATCAACGAGTTGTTCGGCTCAAAGGTGACCGTGCCGGGCACTGGGCTACTGCTGAACAACACCCAGGCGATGTTCGACCCTCACCCGGGGCAACCCAATTCGGTTGCGCCACACAAACGAGTTGTCAGCAGCATGGCACCGACGATTGTCAGCCGAAACGGTAAACCATGGCTGGGAATCGGCACGCCCGGCGGGGTACGGATCTTCCCTTCGGTCTTCCAGGCGATCGTGAACGTGATCGACCATGGCATGACTTTGCAAGAGGCGGTCGAGGCGCCTCGGCTGTGGACTCAAGGCCAAGTCGTCGAGCTCGAGACTGGCTTCGGCGACGAGCTGAGTTCCCGATTGCAGGCACGCGGTCACTCGCTGGTCACCGTGCCCAATGTGGCTGGGGGCATGAACGGAGTTCAGGTCGACCACAGCCGCGGCCTGATGCTCGGCGCTGCGTGCTGGCGCGCCGATGGCAGCCCTGCCGGCCTGGCAGGAGGTACCGCCAACACCGAGGCCCGGTTCAACCCGCTGGTGAATTGACCCGGCGCCCGTGCTTTCTAGATGCGGTAGCGTCCGATAGAACGGGCGCGACAGCTGGGGGCGGCTGGTGGGTTGGCACACATGATGATTGACGAAACTTTGGTGGCTGGTCACCTGCAGCGGCTGGGTTATCTCGAGCAGAGCGATGTAGCCGGCGCGACGCACGACGGGCTCGAATCAGCAGTGCGCAGCTTTCAGCGACGGTTCGGGCTCGCCGAGACCGGCCGCGCTGACGACGCAACGCGGACGTTCATGGCGCGCCCGAGATGCGGCGTCGCAGATCCGCCGGTTGGTGCACGAGTCTTTGGGGCCGGTGATGCATGGCAGAAACAGACGCTCACCTGGTCGATCATCGAACCAAGCGACAAGCTGCCTCCACATCGTGATTCAAACGCATTGCGCTGGGCTCTGAACCTGTGGGAGGCGGTTACATCGCTCGACTTCAAATGGGTACGCGACGACGCGAACGCTGACATTGTGGTTCGATTCGTGACCGGAGCCCACGGCGATCACCAGGCAATGGATGGTCCGGGCAACCTGTTGGCACATGCCTTCTTCCCGCCGCCGCTCGTCGTCGGAGATGGCCCCGCCGGCGACGTACATTTCGACGAGACCGAAGCCTGGACGGTGCGCATGCCGATGGCCGGCAATGAGCAGGATTTGGTCACGGTCGCCCTTCACGAGATCGGACATTCTCTGGGTCTTGTTCACTCGTTCGAACCCGACGATGTCATGTTTCCGACGATCGGCGGGGCACACCGCTACCTGAGCGAAAACGACGTGTTCCGCATTCAGGGGCTCCATGGCAATCCTCACGACGGACAGGGCGAGCCGTTCGATGGCAACCGTGACTCGGCCCTGTGGTTCAGCGACGATGATCAACTCAACGTATTTGCCGTCACCACGGTCGGAGGACGCCATATTCGGCGGCTTGTCGACGGGGCGTGGCAGCAGTGGCGCGAGCTTGGTGGCGAATAAGACCCGAGCTTCACCGTGAACCCAAAGGCAGTGCGCACGTCGGCGGGCGAAACCATCCTCTTTGCGAGTAGCTATCAGCGAGAGGTCTATGCGCAACGCGTCGGGTCAACGGTTGGTCCACTGACGTTTCTCGGCGGCCGGCGGGGCGCCGGCTTCTTCGCCGCTGCGATGGCGGGGGCACCAACGGTGTTCATGAACTCGCCAGTGGTCGACCCACAGACACCACTGCCCGAACCCGGCGCCGGGAATCTGTTGATCGAACGCTCCTTCGACGGTATGACGCTGGGCGACTGGCGTCTGGTCACAAGCGACGTGTCGATGGTCCCGGCGATTGCGTCCCGTCCGGATGACTCGGCGACGATACTGATCGCAGACGTGAACGGTCAGCTGCTTTCTGCAGACGGCGTTGCCGGTGCATGGGGTCCATTTAACCGACTGCCGGTGCATGACCCGCTCGATGTGAAGTCGCCGTTTGCGATGATTCACGCGTGCTACTGAGACGCAGACACAATCGAGGTCGTCGCTGTGTCCAACGAGTTCGAGCTCATGCACATCACTCGCTCCGGAGCGTCATGGTCCTCGTGGTCGTCGTTGGGTGGCCCGTTTACCAGTGTGCACATCACGACCGACGGCCGTGGCACCACCTATGTGTTGGCCAACCAGACATTTGGCTCTGCTGTGCTAGCGACGCGGAGCGGTGGCCAATGGGCTCCAATCGAAGCACTTGGCCAGCGGAAAGCGCTTGCTGCAGCGGCACAGCCGGGGCGGCTCGATCTGCTGTTGCGTTACCCAAACGGCGTTGGTGCAACCCACCACCAGATTTTCACCTGAGCCCCGGCCTGCGACCGGCTTCAGAGCGCCGCACATGTGCGGCGCTCTGGTGGGTGTAGGACTATCGGTTGCTCGAACTGCTGCTGCTGCTGCGCCGTGAGTTGCCTGATCCGTTCGAGCTGCCGCTGCGACGGCGGCTGTTGCCTGATCCGTTCGACCCACCATTGCCGTTGTTGCCGCCATTGCCGTTGCTGCGGCGTGAGTTGCCTGATCCGTTCGAGGCGCCGGCCTTGGGTTTACGTCGCCCAGAGCCAGACTTTTGGCCGCCCTGGTTCTGGCCGCCCTGCTTTTGGCCTCGGCTCTGCTGATTGCGTTGCCCGCCCGACTTCGACGACTTGCTCTTTGACGAACGGTTGCCGCGAGCCTCGCCCTTGATCTCAGGCACGTTGGGTTTTGGTTCGCCCTTTGACAGCGCCTGAATCAGTGCTACCTCGGGTGTGGTAACCGGCTCGTCGAGATCGATCTTGCGCATGACATCGCGAGCGTCGCGGACCTGATCAGGCGTCAACAGCGAAACTACGATGCCACTTGCGCCGGCTCGGGCTGTACGGCCGGAGCGGTGCACATAGGTCTTGTGATCTTCTGGCGGGTCATAGTGAACGACCAGCTTGACGTCGTCGACATGAATGCCGCGAGCGGCGACATCGGTTGCGACCAGGGCCTGGGCCCGAGAGGTTACGAAGTCGTCGAGCGCATGGGTGCGCTGGTTCTGGCTGCGGCCGCCGTGAATAGCAACGGCGTCGACACCCAGCTTGCTGAGTTGCTTCTTCAATCGGTCACAACCGTGACGGGTGCGGCAGAACACGATGGCCGGCCATTCGGCGGTCACGGCAAGCGCGGTGACGGCGGTGCGCTCGGTCTTGTCGAGCTGCCAGAAGAGGTGATCGGCCTGCGTGATGTCGGGGCTTTCTTCGCCCACTTCGTGACGCACAGGATCGTGCTGGTAGTCGCGGGTCAGCTTGGCGACGTCGCCGTCGAGTGTGGCCGAGAACAAGACGGTCTGGCGGTCGTTGTAGGTCTGATCGAGGATGCGGCGAACAGCGGGCATGAATCCCATGTCAGCCATACGGTCGGCCTCGTCGAGCACGACTCGTTCAACATCAGAGAGATCGACGTCGCCACGTTCGATCAGGTCTTCGAGACGCCCCGGGCAGGCGACGAGAACATCAACGCCCTGTTGTAGCAAACGGACCTGCTTGCCGTAGCCGACACCGCCGTAGATGACGCCGACGCGGACGGGCTTGGAGAACGAGGACAGCTCGACCTGGATCTGATCGGCCAGCTCGCGGGTTGGGGCAAGAATAAGGCCCGTTGGATGATGGGGCTTGGCCTTGGGTAGCCCGACAACCATGGGGATGCCGAAGGCGATGGTCTTGCCTGAACCAGTTGGTGCTCGACCGAGCACGTCTCGTCCGGCCAGGCCGTCGACCAGGGATGCAGTTTGAATGTCGAACGGTGCGTGAATATCGCGGGCGGCGAGTGCATCACAAATCGACTCGGGGACGCCGAGATCGGCGAAAGTGGGGGATTGGGTGGGCATGAAGGACTCCAGGCGAGCGCGTCGTTGCGCTGCCAAATTCGGGGTTTCGGTGCGCCTCTGACAGGGTGTCGAGGTCGCTTCTCTACGTGAGGCTCACGTTGAGAAAGCGAAACCGTGCTTCTCTGCGAACCCACCGGGCAATTCGTGCCCAGCGCGTGGCCAACCGTAGGTGGCGGCGTACCAACAACCACCGATGGTGACGAGTGTCATACGCAGGCAGCCACACCGCTCGTTGGCTTGGGCAGGGGCACAAGTGTGATACTTGGACATGGCTCCTGCTTCGAAACCCACCTATCTCGGCTTGCTCAATGCATTGGCGGTGGCTGAGACGGCCGCCGAGCCCTATTTGCTATGTTGGGCCGACATCACCAAGGACAAGAGGTTGGCCAAGACATTGCGGTTCGTGGCAATGCGCGAAGGCGAACACGGCAAGGCGTTTGCGAAACGGATGCTCGAACTCGGCTACGAGGTGCGCTGGCCCGAGACCGACGGGCCGACCAAGTCCGAACAGATCGTTGGTTCGAGCAAAACCGATCTGGCGAAGTTCCGAGCACTCAAGCTCGGCAAGCCATCACCAAAGACCGACGTGTTCGACACGATGTTCATGGACAAGACCATCGACCCAATCACTGGTGGCCTGTTGGGTCGCTACATCGCCGAAGAACGCGATTCGACGCGCAGGTTGGCCGCAGAATATGACCGCCTGGCGGCCAAGGACAAGGCGGTGAAGGAGC
>JBDNHG010000868.1:0-9624 GCA_041688925.1 Acidimicrobiales bacterium
AACATCAACACCTTCGAGCCGCTCACCATTGGTTATGGCGAGTTCGGAGCGATGGGACGCGATGTACGACGCTCAAAAGGCTGGCGTAACAAGTTGGGGCATGTTTGGAAGCGGCCGGGATGGCAACCCAGCGATGCTGGTTACACCCCGAACGCCATCGCGGCCTGAGCCTGTCGCACGGGTCTTGTGTGGCCTGGGTCTTGTGTGGCCTGGGTCTTGTGCTGCTGTCTGCGGTGCTCTAGACGACTGGTGTACGCCAGTTATGTGGATCGGGCGCGTTGCCCGACTGCACGTCGACGAGCGCCTGGCGCAACCTGAGCGTGTTGGGCCCGGGCTGGCCGTCGCGGATCTTGACCTCGGCGCCTTCGTTGATCAGCGAGCCAACCGGTGAGACAACAGCAGCGGTGCCCGACAGAAACATTTCGGTGTCTGTTGCTCGCTCGAGTAGCTCGCTGGCCGGCAGCGACCGTTCTTCGATCGTGTAGCCGAGATCGCAAGCCATGGTGATGATCGATGATCGAGTGACCCCGTGCAGGAACGAGTCGTCGAGATTTCGGGTGATCAATCGGTCGTCGTCGACGAGGAAGAAGTTGGCGGCACCTGTCTCGGTCGTATCGCCGCTGGTGGCGAACAGGACCTGGTCGACACCGTACGCAGCCTTGGCTTCGAGTGTTGGGCCCAGGGCCATCACATAGTTTGCGCCACTCTTGATCGACCCGAACTGGGGTGTGGTGCGGGGCGTCTTGGTTTCGAGCAGCAGGCTGAGTGGGCGTATTCCGCCAGCGAAGTAGTCACCAACAGGGCTGGTGAGGACGTAGAGCAGGCTGGTCTGGCTGGGAGCGGCCGCCGCACCGATGTTGCGGTCGGCGCCGAGGATCGTCGGTCGCAGATACAGCGATCCGGGCTGTGGGGGCGTTGCGTCGATATTCGCTGCGGCCGCATGCATGAACATGTCACGCAGCAGGGCGGCGTCGGGCATAGGAAGCCGCAGCAGGCCGATCGAATTTTGGAATCGGGCGATGTGATCATTCATTCGGAAGATCGCGACCGATCCGTCAGCCTGACGATGCGCCTTGAGGCCCTCGAAGCAGGTACTGCCATAGTGCAAGGCATGGGTTCCGGGGTGCAGGGCGAAGTCGGCAAGCGGCTGGGCAGCGCCAGCGTAGGAATAGCCGTCGGGGCCGCCATGAGCGACCGTGATTTGGTCGCCGAAGAGGGTGCCGAACGGAGCGCTGAAGGGATCTGCAGTAGCCATCCGGACTATCGTAGGCGTTACTGACGGTGACGTTGGCTTTGGTTTGATTGGCCCAACGTCCGTGCGGTCTGGCGGCTCAGGCGGTAATTTCCTGAGGTGGCTGAGAGACATGAACGGGCGCTGGCAATCGATGTTGATGTCGACACGGTGCGAGGCATCATGCTCGCCGCCGGCTCGACCGTTGTTGCGGGCGGCTACGCACAGCTAGCGCTCGGTCCTGACCAGGATCCGGCCGTGCTCGCGGCCCGAATAGCGGCAGCACTCGACCCTGAGTCGGCATTGCCGGTCGTTGTCTGCTGTCATGAATCGCACGGTGACGAGACGGTCGAAGCCATTGTTGCTGCCATCTCGGCTGCCGGTTTCGCACCGGTCAGCGCAGAGTCGCGCATTGCGGCACGACATCGCTCGAATCCGTCCGCGGCTGAGCCCGCCGCCCTCGAGGGCATCGACATTCCGCCGGGCCTGCTGACGAGTCACGATCAGCTGACGCTCGATGATTTGGCGGCGGTCACCGGCGCTGGGCTCGGTCTTCTCGTCGTAGCTGATCGCAGTGACGAGCCTGATGCCGCACCGCAGGTCCACGTTTGGTCACCCGAAAAACCGGCCCCGCGGGCACCCACCATCGACCCGTTCACCTCGGCGCCCATCGCAGCCGCAGCGCCAGGCGTCGAACCTGTCGACGACGTCACGATGCCGGCCGACCGCAGCGGTAGAGCAGCAAGCGCGACAGATGCGCCTGATCAAGCATCCGCCAGCGCTGATGAAGACACCGAGTTGTCGAGTGACACCGGGTTAGCGAGCGAGCGTGCAGCGGCACCCGACACGACGATGTCTGCACGAGCTGGGGACGCAGCCACAGTCGCACCGCCGGCGGTCTCGGGTGTGGCTGTCTCTGACATCGATGGTGACGTCGACGGTGACGTGGTGACCTCGGCCGGGCAAGAGAGCTCTAGGCGGCTCTTGGCGCTGCTCGTCGCAGCGGCCGTGCTGGCTCTGGTCCTGGCCCTGGTGGTCCTCCAATGTGGCGGCGACGATGTTGCGACCATCGATACGGACGCGGAACCGGGCGCAACCGCCGACGCGCCAGCGGCGACCGACACGTCTGAGTCGGCCACATCGGTCGCTGTAGCCGCCGACGATGAACTCGACCCGACAGTAGCGCCTGAGCCCACGGCGATGCCGACGCCTGAGCCCACTGTGGCGCCCACGGCGGTGCCAACCCCGACCGAAGAGCCGACGGCGGAACCGACCTCCGAGCCAACCGCTGATCCTCTCGAGGGCCTGCCGCCGCTTGCTTCCTTGCCCGAACGTGGCGCCATCTTCCGGCCGCCGACTCTGTTTCTCGAAGGCGCGGTGCAAACCCAAGAGCAGGCCGACGCGTTATATGGGCGGGCAATCGCGGTGGTCGGCCCCGACAACGTCGTGAACAATTATGTGGTGCGCCCCGATGCGCCGCCGGCACTCGATGGCAACGTGCGCGTCGAACAAGCAGTTCTGTTCGAAACCGGCAGTTCGGTGATAGCCGAGCAGTTCATTCCAACGCTAGAACTCGGCGTCGCGGTCATGGCGCTGAATCCACAGGTGCAGATGGTGGTGCAGGGTCATACTGATTCGGTCGGCAGCGACGAGAGCAACCTCGTGTTGTCCAAGCAGCGAGCACAGGCCGTAGTCGACTATCTCGTCAGCCGTGGCGTTGACCTTGCCCGACTCGAAGCCGTGGGCCTCGGCGAGGCAGCGCCTGTGGCGCCCAACGACTCTGGCGAAGGACGCCAGATCAACCGACGTATCGAGGTTGACCTGCTCGACCTGTTGGCAGGCGAGTAGTCGGGTGGTCGTGGCGCCGCATCAGAGCCGCTGCACCTCAGACCAAAACGCAAGAAGCTCGTTGCCGTTGGGCAACGAGCTTCTTTGTGGGTCGGGCTGGTGAGATTCGAACTCACGACCCCCTGCTCCCAAAGCAGGTGCGCTAGCCAAGCTGCGCCACAGCCCGAGGATTTCGCACCGAAGTGTGAAATCATCGTCACTCAGTATGCCCCATTCACAACACAAAGCAATGGTGATTTGGGTCATATACGTCCGATCGGCAAAATTGTGGACTGTCACACCCCCGAAAACCACGGAGAAGTCGCCAAATGACTACCCAGCTACGCCGCTACACGGTTGCCGATGAAGCCGGCCTTGACCGATTGGTTGCCTGGTTTCCCAAGCTGATGCCGGTGCGAGAACGTTACGGGTTCACCGTCGACTGGGCCTATGCCGATCGTGCGAACCTCCAGTTCGTGTGGTCGGTGAGCCATCCAGGCAATTTCGAGGCTGCTCTGGCCGACTACGAACCATCGCCCGAACGCCGTGAAGCATTTGATGGGTTCGACAATCCAATCACCGAGATGGTCGTGGGTTTCGTCGATCAGATTGTCTGAAACCGTCGCCCAACGCCTCATGTTCAACAACTCATGAACTGATGGCGGGTCGAACGCACTAAGGGGCCTAGCGAGTAGGTCGACAAGTCCTCTGGCAGGCCCACGAGTTGCGCGGCTTTCGAGCTTCGCGCTCTGCCTACTCGCGCAATCTCTAAACGAGATGAGTTGCGCCGCTATGACGGCTAACTTTCAGGCCATGAGTCATGACCTGCGTGCGATAACGCTCGACGAAGTTGCCCCGTTCCGCTCGGCGACGTCCATCGGGTTTGGTCACGACGCCAAACCCGAAGGCGACGAACGTTTCCTGAGCATGATGCCCCTCGACCGAACTGTCGCGGTTTTCGACGGATCCGAACTCGTCGCAACACTTGGCGACTTTGCGCTCGAGCTCACTGTGCCGGGCGGAGCCCAGGTCGCAATGGCGGGCACCACCATGGTGACCGTGCAGGCCACGCACACGCGGCGAGGCATCCTGCGATCGATGATCCGACGTCACCTCGACAATGCTGCGGAACGAGGCGAACCCGTCGCTGGGCTGTGGGCGAGTGAACCCGGCATCTACGGACGGTTCGGCTTCGGTCTCGCCAGCGAATTGCACGTCGTAAAGATCGACAGTCGCCATCTGGCAGCACCCCGGCGCGCCGACGATCTCGAGGTGGCAATGGTGCCAGCAGCACAGCTCCTCGACGTCGTTGCTCCGTATTGGCACAAGGTTTCGTCTAGCCGGTCGGGCTTCATCGACCGGGGCCAACCCCGCTGGCAAGACATCATGAATGATCCCGAGAGCCACCGTGGCGGTGCCAGTGGCTCTCGACACATCGTTGTTCGGCGCAACGGCGATGTTGTTGGGTACCTCGCCTATCGGCAGAACAGCAAGTGGGACGAAGGCGTCGCCAACGGCTCGGTATCGATCCAAGCGCTGGTGGCGTCCGACCTCGATGCGCACCTGGCGCTGTGGGCCTATGCGCTGGACGTCGACCTGTTTCCGAACGTCGACTTTTGGAACGGCGCCATCGACGACCCGCTCGCGTACGAAGTGGACAACGCGCGGTCAGTTCGGCGGATGATCGGCGATGCGTTGTATGTCCGGCTACTCGATATCGCCGCAGCGCTCACCGCACGGGCCTATGAGCAAGACGGCCAGATCGTCGTCGCAGTCGACGACGACATGGGGTACGCCGATGGCACGTATCGGCTCACGGTCGTCGATGGCGCCGCTACGGTCGAGGCCACCAGTGACGATGCCCAGGTGTCGCTGGGCATACGCGAACTCGGCGCACTATATCTGGGTCGTTCCTGCGCAGATCTCTACGCGACAACCGGCCATATTCGCGGCGATGTCTCGAATGTGCGAACGCTGGCGAACATCTTCGCTACGTCACGGGCACCGTGGTGCCCTGAAATGTTCTAACCGGGTGCGGCATGTGTTTTTCAACACCCGGTTAGCCGGCTACTTCTTGCGAGCGGCCTTCCATGTTGCGTGATCGACGATAGGCAGGCCGTCGTCCTTCCAGCCGTGAAAACCCGACACGATGTGCGAGACACGGGGAAGCCCCATGTCCTTGAGCGTTTTTGCAGACAAACTTGTCCGCCCGCCGCCCGCTCAATAAAGGACGAACTCGATGTCTTCGGCAAAGACTGGTTTGAAATACGGCGAGTCGGGATCGATCCAGAATTCGAGCATGCCACGGGGGGCATGAAGCGCCCCGGGTATCACACCGTCGCGATCGAGCTCACGGATGTCGCGTATGTCGACGAGCAGCGCGCCCTCGTCGTCGACTCGTCGCTTCGCCTCGGCGGGAGAGTGGTTGTCGATCTGCTTTCGAGCTTCTGTGATCATCTGCTCGACCGATTTGATGGCCATGTGGTGCTCCTTCGTGCAAGTTGGTCAGGGTCCTAGTCTGCACCATCGTGACGATGGGGGCGTACTGCGCATCAGTCACGCAGCGTGTGGCGCTGCGGCGTGGAAGACTCCAACCATGTCGGATGCGCCAATCATCAGTGTCGATCCCTCTTCGTTTTGGGCCGATCCATACCCGACGCTCGAGCAGATGCGCAACGAGACACCGATCTGTTTCGTGCCCGAACTCAACGCCACGCTGATCACCAAACGCGACGCGATCCACACCTGTGAGAAGAACGTTGCCGTGTTCTCCTCTCATCAGCCGGATGGCCTCATGAACGTGTTGATGGGCCACAACATGATGCGCCGTGACGGCGACGATCATCGCAAAGAGCGCTTTGTCTACTATCCGGCGATCTCACCGCGGACCGTGAAAGCAAGCTGGGCCGCTGCGTTCGACCAACTTGCCGATCAAGTCCTCGACGACCTCGACAGTGCCGGGGCCGCCGATCTGGTGCCTACGTATGCCACCGCGTTGAGCGGCGAGGCACTCAAGGCGCTGACGGGGCTTACGAACATCACCTACGACGAGATGGACGCATGGAGCCAGGCGATGATCGATGGCATCGCCAATTATGTGGGCGACCCGGCAATCGAGTCTCGGTGCCATGCGGCGACCGCCGCGATAGATGCGGCAATCGACGGGCGTCTTCCCCAGGTGCAAAGCGAGCCCGATCACAGCCTGTTGTCGGTCATGGTCGAGTCAGGAATGCCGCTTGAGAACGTGCGGGCCAACATCAAGCTGACGATCTCTGGCGGACAGAACGAACCTCGCGATGCCATCGCCGGTGCGATCTGGGCGCTGCTGACGCACCCAGACCAACTCGAGTTGGTGCAATCAGGTCAAGCAACCTGGCAGCAGGCATTCGAAGAATACTGCCGGTGGATCTCACCGATCGGCATGTCGCCTCGACGCATCGCGACGCCACACGAGTTCGGCGGCGTCACGTTCGACGTCGACGAGCGGGTGTTTTTCATGTTCGGTGCCGCGAATCGAGACGAAGACTACTTCGACGATCCGAATCGTTTCGATGTCAGCCGTGACACCTCGGCCAGCCTGACGTTTGGCGCCGGACCACACTTCTGCGCCGGGGCAGCGGCCTCACGCAGCCTGGTGGGTGACGTCGCATTACCCAAGGCCTTCGCCAGGCTCGCCGACCTGCGAATCGATGACGATGCCGAGCCGGTCACCTTTGGCGGTTGGGCATTCCGAGGGCCGCTCAACATGCCGGTCATCTGGTCTGCGCCCTCCTAGTGCCCTGGACAGGGGCATATGCGGCTGCACAGCCCGTAACGTCCAGGGATGGATTCAGACACCATCATCGAGGCCGTCGGGTACCTCGCCTCAATGCTCATCGTGTTGTCGATTACACAGAAGTCGATCCTGAAACTGCGGTTCTTTGGCTTCGCCGGTGGTGTCACCTTTCTGGTGTACGGACTGCTGATCGGTGCGTATCCGATCGCCGTCGTCAACGCGATCGGCGCGTCGATCCATGCTGCCTATCTGCGCAAGATCCTTCGGCGCAAGAGCGAGGTCTTCCGGATCCTGCACATGGAGCCAGACTCCGAGTACGTCCGCCGATTTCTCGAGTTCTATTCAGACGAGATCGTTGGTCGATTCCAACCCGAGTTCGTCTATGAACCCAACGTCTCACAGATCACGGCGTTCACGCTGCGAGACATGGGGCCGGCAGGCTTGTTCATCGGCGAGCGGCGAGACGATGGCAGCGTCGAGGTCAAACTCGACTTCGCCATCCCGCAGTACCGCGACTCCGCTATTGGCAACTATCTCTATTCCGCCGAGGCCGGCCTGCTGACCAGTGAGGGTCCGACGTGTGTCTGGTCCACGGCATCAAACGCCGACCAGGCCAAGTACCTGCGCCGCATGGGCTTTCACGAAGTGCCTGAAACGTCTGGACGCCACGAGCTTCTCGTCGCCGCCGCCTAACAGCGCAGCAGGCTGCGGTCATGATCAGCCCTGATGACCTTGCTTCGCTCGAAGATAGCCTCGCGCTTCTGTTGGATCCTGTCGCGATGGAGGAGCTCGCCGAGGCTCGACGTTCGTACGCTGAGGGTCATTTCATCACTGCCGACGAGCTTCGCTCTCGCTTCAGTTCTACGTGACGGCACCCGACAGCGACTTCGAGCTTCGGGTCATTGGACCGGCCCAACGCCAACTTCAGAGGCTTCCGGAGAAGACAGCGGCAGCGATCGTCGAATTCATGCTGTCGGCTCTCATTGACAACCCGCATCGCATCGGTGGCCAGCTCCAGCGCGAGTTGGCCGGGCTCCATTCGGCGCGCCGAGGGGCCTATCGAGTCATCTACGAGATCGACGACGACAAGGGATTGGTCATCGTTCTGCGGGTGGATCACCGCTCACGTCTGTACCGATCTCGGTGACCAGCGCCTACCGCTGCTACTGGTCGTCGGCGAACGGCATCCGCTCCTGTGCAAATGCGTGCCACTCTTGGGCCAGGTGCGAAGTCCGTCAGAATCGATCTCGGAATACGTTCGGACATGCGCGGCCTCTAGACGAAGAAGCGAGCCCCGAGGGGACAGCCGACTTGGGCGACTCGGACGCGAACGTCGCTGACCTGCCGATACGAAATGGCCAAGGCATGTGGCGACCCTGGCTTCGCACTCGACGTACGGCCTCAACAACGAACAATCCCGGGCGGTCGGAACCACCCGGGACTGCAATTGTGTGTACCCCGTACGGGATTTGAACCCGTGCTACCACCTTGAGAGGGTGGCGTCCTAGGCCGCTAGACGAACGGGGCCGGACTTTCTGGCTCTTGCGAGCTTGCTGTCGAAACAGCACATCCCCAGAGGGGACGCCACATCATACGGTGGTGCCGCAGAATGTTTGCTCGGGCGGGAGGACTTGAACCCCCAACGACTGGACCAGAACCAGCTGTGTTACCAATTACACCACGCCCGATTGCGGGTAGCCCAGATTCGCTTCGCTCTCTTGCCTGAGCCGAATCCTCCACGGTCCCAGACCGCTTTCCTACCGGCCGATTAGCGTAGCGTCCTGCGACGCGCTGACCACGCAAAATCATGGCTTCGGCCATTTGGCCTGGGGTGACGGCTACTCGAGTGCGCCGTCAACCTTGTCCATAGCGTCGTCTTCGCTGACGTCGAGCGCAAAGCTGAGTTCGCTGACAAGCACCGAACGAGCCTTTTGGTACAGGGTCTTTTCGCCTGCCGATAGGCCCTTGTCTCGGTCACGCAATGCAAGGTTTCGCACCACTTCGGCGACTTGATACACGTCGCCAGATTTGAGCTTTTCTTGGTGGTTCTTGAAGCGGCGGCTCCAGTTGGCGGGCTCGCGCACGTCGCGCTTCTTGAGCACGTCAAACAAGTCGTCGACGTCGTCGCCGCTGATTGGCCAGCGCATGCCAACATCGTCGACCTTGTCTACGGGCACCCGCAGCGTCATTTCACCGTGTGCCATGCGGAGCACGAGGTACTCGGTCTCGCGACCAAATGCCTCGATCTTCTCCTTCTTCTCGATCACGGCTGCCCCGTGATGAGGGTAGACAACGCGGTCTCCGGCCTTGAACGACATGGTTCTCCGAGGGTGATGGCAAATCGAACACTCCACAATGCCGGGACCTGGCGTCGTTTGCACCCCAACGGGACAGATTTCCGCGTTGGGTTGCAGAGCAGTCATCGGATGGGTGGCGCTCGAAGCCCCGAATCTGGCTGACCCAGAGGAACCCGGCCGAGCGGCAGGGTTCCACTAACGTCAAGGCGTGCCATCAAAGCTGCTTGTTCGTCGTGTGGCTGTTGGGTTCAGTGTGGCGGTTGTGCTGGTGGCGGCAAGTCTGTTGTTCGTGCGCACTCGATCGGTATCTGAGCCAGCGCCGCTGCAATCGCTGGCTTTCGACCTGGTGAGTCCGAGTTCGGTTCGTATGCATCAGCCCACCGAACGTTCGGTCGATTCGTACAGCGGGCTTGGGGCGTGGGTCGACGGCTTCGACTACTCGCCAGCTTACACCAATACTGGTCAACCCCCGCTGGTGCCGACTGCTCTCGCTG
>JBDNHG010000869.1:0-1807 GCA_041688925.1 Acidimicrobiales bacterium
CGCCGCCAGCGTTCGTCCTGAGCCAGGATCAAACTCTCCGTCAAAATCTCACAACCCGAAGGCTGTTTGAAATCAGATGCTTGTTGCCACGCTTGAACACCGAAGTGATCTTGCGCTCTTAATGGCAACGTTGCGAAATGGAGGTTTAGTTAATTTCAGTAGACGGTGCAACGTTAGCAACACCGCGGACACTGAAACTTCCTGACCTGTTCATTGCCTACGCCATCAATCAACGCGGGAGCTGAAGTGATGTGCAGGACTTTAATAATTGAACGGCACTGCAACGAACAAAGAGTGTCCGTCGAAATGCCGCACTGGCTTTTCGTTTCCTGTCTTCTGTTTTCAAAGAGCTATCGACCAGAACAAGCTGATCTCCGGGGCTTCACTGCCGACCTTTGAGTAGAACTCGAGGGCGGCGGGAGGGGCTCCGTTTGCTACCTTCGAAGTGCGTTGCGCACTTCCGGGCAGAAGGAATAAGCTAGCGGGTTCCACACCCCTTTGACAACAAGTTTCACAAATACTTACTGTGACGAAAGATACACCATGCCTGAAATCCGCCAAATCACTAGTGAAATGGCCTGGCAAATGCTGCTCGACGACGACAAATCTTTGTTGATCGACGTGCGTACCGAGACCGAATGGCGAAATGTCGGGATTCCCGACACCTCACAGATCGGTCGGCCGGCCAGGTTCATTTCGTGGAATGACGAGGGTGGCGACCCGAACCCTGCGTTTGCGGCGTTGGCCACCGATGGGGTGGACCCCGATGCACCGATTCTGCTTCTGTGCCGATCGGGTGCCCGTTCGAATGCCGCCGCCGAGCTCCTTACGAGCATGGGATTCACCCAAGCGATGAACATCGTGGGCGGCTTCGAGTCACCACAAGATCCCGCACAAGGCTGGAAGGCCACACAACCGGCGACCCAGTACAACTCCGGCGCCTAGGTGTCGTGACCCTGCACGGAGTACTGAGCGACGAGCATCGGCGGCGGGTGATTGCCGCCGATGCGGTCGCCGAAGCCGGCGCAGCGGTGCGAGAACGTTCGGGGTTCAGCGCAGCAGCGGCACAGGTCGGCCTCGAGCTGATCAACCGATTACGGCCCGTGTGTCTGCAACGACACGTCGCATCGATGTTGCCTGACATGGCTTTGGTCATCGGGCCCCACTGGGATCTTGGCCAGTCGACAACGGGCGGTCGGGCCTATCTCGAACAGAATGCCGAGGCCGTCACCAGTGATCTGCTCGCTGTCGCCGACGCGTACGTGGCGGGCGCCAGCGACGCCCAGGCAATCGCCGTCTACAACCAGCTTCGGGCGCGTGCCCCACGGCGGGTCTCTGAACAGATGCCACGCATAGCGCAGTTCATCGAACGCCACACTCCCCCGCTGACATGAACCGCCCAGGAGCCGATGCTCGCTGTGGTTACCAGTTCTCGGGCGCGTGAGCCTCGACGAACGCAAGAAGGTCATCGACGCTCAGCACCGAGCGACCCGGTTGCACGATGATGCGGTCGACACCCGTCGCCGCATAGGTGTCATAGTCCTGCTTTGTCAGCCGCCGCAAAGGCGTAACGCTGATCTCGAGGCGCCCAAGGTGCTCGGGACGATCGAGATCGTCCTGTAGCGACCGCAGCTGCGCAATGTCGGCAGCGACAGTGTCGGGGTCTCGCATGAAGCCATACCAGCCGTGCGCCAGCTCAACGGCGCGACGTGCGGCCCGGCAGCTATGTCCTCCAACGATGGTGTGGAGATCGTGCTGAACTGGTTTCGGATATGCGGTCACTCCAGAGAACTGCACGAATTCGCCG
>JBDNHG010000870.1:0-6448 GCA_041688925.1 Acidimicrobiales bacterium
CAAACGGCCCCACGACCCCCTGCCCCAGATGGCATGAGGTGGTGGATGGAGCGGGCGCAAAACGACCAACGCTCGGTCTGGCGTGCCAGACCGAGCGTCGAATGTCGTTGCTGGTTTGCAGCTGGTCAGATGCCGGCGAAACCCAGTTCGAGGTCGGCGATGATGTCGTCGATGGTCTCGAGGCCAACCGACAAACGAATCAGGCCAGGCGCAACACCGCTGGCCTTCTGCTCTTCCTCGTTGAGCTGGCTGTGGGTGGTCGACCCTGGGTGAATGATGAGGCTGCGCACGTCACCGATGTTCGCGACATGGCTGTGGAGCTCGGTGGCATTGACGAATTTCTCGCCGGCCTCGCGTCCGCCCTTGATGATGAACGCAGGCACCGAACAGAAACCTTTGCCTTCGGTGTATTTGTTCATGCGTTCGTGCCACGGGCTCGACGCCAAGCCGCCGTACTGCACCGACTCGACCTTGTCGTGACCGTCGAGGAACTCGGCGACAACCTGGGCGTTCTGGCAATGGCGCTCCATGCGCAGACTCAGTGTCTCGAGGCCCTGCAAGAAGTGCCATGCGTTGGTTGGCGAGATCGCTGCGCCCGTGTCGCGCAGGCCCTGAACTCGGGCCTTGATGATGAAGGAACCATGCCCCAGGCCCGGCCAGTACGGCAGACCGTTGTAGCTCGGATCAGGCTCGTTCATGCCGGGGAACTTTTCGGCATCGCCGAAGTCGAACGTTCCGCCGTCGACGATGACGCCACCGATCGAGTTGCCGTGACCGCCGATGAACTTGGTCATCGAGTGAAGCACAATGTCGGCGCCCCACTTGAGGGGGTTGATCAGATAGGGGGACGGAACCGTGTTATCGAGCATCAATGGCACACCGGCATCGTGGGCGACGGCGGCGACCCCCTCGATATCGATGCAGTTGTTCTTGGGGTTGCCTACGGTTTCGCCGTAGAAGAGTTTGGTGTTCGGACGAACAGCTGCCCGCCACGCATCGAGATCGTCGGGATCATCGACGAAGGTGCACTCGATACCCATCTTCGGGAACGTGTAGTTGAACAGGTTGTAGGTGCCGCCATAGAGCGCCGAGGCGGTCACGACATGATCGCCGGCTTGGGCGATGTTCGTGATCGCCAATACCTCGGCTGCCTGGCCGCTGGCAACGCACAATGCGCCCGGAATGCCGACTGCGGTTTCGGTGCCGCCTTCGAGGTCGGACAACCGCGCCTCGAGGACCCCCTGGGTTGGGTTCATTATCCGGGTGTAGATGTTGCCCATCTCGGCGAGGGAAAACAGGTTGGCGGCGTGTTCGGCATCTCGGAAGACGAAGCTGGTTGTCTGGTAGATCGGGACTGTGCGTGCTCCCGTGTCTGAATCGGGCACCTGCCCCGCGTGTATCTGACGGGTTTCGAAACCTTGCGTCATGGTTGCTCCACATTTTGTGTTGTAAAGGGACGGCGTCCCAAAGGAGTGTCCATTCTCGACCCAATGGGTCGGCTTTGCAACGTGGAAACGCAACTCGTACGATCACCTTGCTTGTGCTCGTTGGCCGGGCCCTCGGCTGATAGACCGCCTAACCTGCGCCCATGACTGAGTGGTCCACCGATCCTTCACTGGCTGCCGAACTCGATGCCGCCGACGAGTTCGCATCGTTTCGCGATCGGTTCGAACTTCCGCCTCCGCCCGACAGTGCCGCCGAGTCGATCTACTTCGTTGGAAACTCGCTTGGCCCCATGCCGAAGAAGGCACGCGAGTACGTGAATTTCGAGCTCGATCGCTGGGCAACGCTCGGGGTCAAAGGGCACTTCCAGGGCGAGCCCGGATGGGCTGACTACCACGCCTATGTGAACGAGTCGATGTGTCGCATCGTCGGAGCGCTTCCCCACGAGGTGTGTGTGATGAACACGCTCACCGTCAACCTGCACATGTTGCTGGTGAGCTTCTATCGGCCGACGCCTGAACGGCACAAAATCTTGATCGAGGAACATGCCTTTCCTTCTGATCATTTCGCGGTCGAGAGCCAGATTCGCTTGCACGGCTTTGATCCGTCCGATTCTCTGGTGACCGTCAAGCCACGTGATGGCGGCGAGGTGTTCCACGTCGACGACATCGTCGCCGCGATCGAAGAGCACGGCGACACCCTGGCGACCGTGCTGCTGCCGGGCGTGCAGTACTACACCGGGCAAGTGATGCCCATCGCCGAAATCGTCGAGGCAGGCCATCGTGTCGGCGCAACTGTTGGCATCGACCTGGCACATTCGGTCGGAAACGTCCCGTTGACCTTGCACGACTGGGACGTCGATTTCGCCACCTGGTGTTCCTACAAGTACGTGAACTCGAGCCCTGGCGGCATCAGCGGCATCTACGTGCACGAACGACATGTCAACGACCAGAGCCTGCCCAAGTTGCTCGGCTGGTGGGGTACCCGCCGAGAGACCCGGTTCGCAATGGACACCGTCTTTGACCCAATGCCGACGGCTGACTCATGGGCGGTCAGCAACGGGCTCGCCTTGCCAATGGCGGCGTTGCGCGCATCGCTCGAGATCTTTGATGACGCCGGCGGCGTTCCTGCGCTGCGAAAGAAGTCAGAAAAACAGACGGCCTACCTCCTCTATCTCCTCGACGAATTGGTTGCTGGCACGGTGGCCACCATCACGCCGCGCGACCCCTCGCAGCGCGGCTGTCAGCTCTCGCTCGAAATCGTGCCTGACGACATTGATGGCCAAGCGGTGTTCGATCACATCGAGGCTGCCGGGGTGTTCTGCGATTGGCGATTCCCGAACGTGATCCGAGTGGCGCCGACGCCGCTTTTCAACAGCTTTGCTGACATCCGCCGTTTCGTCGACATCCTTGCGAGCGCGCTCGCGGCTCACGGCGGCTGACAAGCGATCCGAGTTCAGCGTGGCTCGACGGCTAGCTTGATGGCCATGACGTCGTTGGGACAGAATGGGCCGACGATCGTGGTCGGCGGTGGCATCGCTGGTGCCTATATGGCTGCACTGCTTGGCCAGCGCGGCGAAAAGGCCACCGTATTTGACAGCCGCGAAGACCCGCGCCTGACCTCGATCACCGGCGGTCGCTCGATCAACCTAGCGATTGCCGAACGGGGTCTCGCCGCACTGCGACGTCTCGACGGTGTGATCGAGGCGATCGAGGACGCTGTCGTGCGCATGGACGGGCGCATCATCCACGACGAACACGTCAGTGGCCTTCAGCCATACGGCAACCTTCCCAACGAGGTGTTGTGGTCGGTCGATCGCACAGCGCTCACCAACCTGCTGCTCAACGCCGCTGAGGCGACAGGCAACGTGAAGATTCACTTTGGCCAACGATGCCGCGAGATCGACTTCGACCTTCGGCTCATGTCGCTTACCGACGCGACCCAACACGACAGCTGGTACCAGGTGCCGTTTGGCACGATCTTGGGTGCTGACGGGTTCGGGTCAATCGTGCGTACCGAGATCGTCGAGCACAACGGTGGCATGGTCCGCAAAGAAATGCTCGATCATCGCTACGTCGAAATCGAGCTACCTGCGGGGCCCGATAGCGACTATCAGATGGAGCCAAACGGGCTGCACATCTGGCCGCGCAACGACTTCATGCTGATCGCGTTGCCCAACCCGACCGGCGACTTCACCTCGACGCTGTTCCTTGCGGCCAACGCCGATGGCCCGAGTTTCGCCGCGCTTGGCTCGGCCGCAGAGATCAGTTCGTTCTTCGAAGAGAACTTCCCTGACTTCGCTGCGTTGGTGCCCGACTATGTCGAGCAGATCATCGATGCGCCGCTCGGCCAGCTGGGAACCGTGCGCACCGAAGGCTGGAGCTTCGAAGACCAAGCGGTTCTGGTGGGCGACAGCGCACATGGGATCGTGCCATTCCATGGGCAGGGCATGAACCTGGCACTCGAGTCAGCCTCGGCGCTTGATCACATCATGCAAGACCATCCTGGCGATCTCGCCGGAGCCTTTGCGGCGTTCGAGGATGCTCGTCGTGATGACGCCAACGCCATAGCCGATATGGCGCTCGAGAACTACATCGAGATGCGCGACAAGGTGAACGACCCCGGCTACCTGATGAAGCGCGAGTTGTCGTTGCTGCTGGCCGACCGTCTTCCTGAATACTTCCGACCCCGCTACAACATGGTCATGTTCTCGGCGATTCCTTATGCCGCAGCATTCAAACGCGGGGCAGAGCAGGCGCTGCTGTTGACCAACCTGGTCAAGGGATGCACGACCATCGACGAGGTCGACATGGCTGCCGCCGAAGCCGCAGTGCGTGCCCTGGGCCTACTCCCACCCGGCTAGCTCTCGCTCGATTACAGGGTGGTGATGCGGGCGGCGAGGCGGTTGGCGGCGGTGGTGGGCGAGAGTGTGCGGTCGGCGACGGCTGCCAGTACTTCGGTGACCTCGACCGGTGATGTGCCTGGTGCGAGCAGCACGTCGACGCGGCCCTCGAGATCGGCGAGCAAGCGATTGCGGACCTCGTCGATATCTCGACCCACCCGCCGGGCAGCGAGCTGCCCGTTGCCGGTGATGGCGATGCGATGGCGCTCGATAGCGTCCCACAACTCGGGGGCGCCTTCGCCCGAGAGCGCGGTCGTCATGATGATCTCGGGTCGCATGCCGGTGCGCTGATCCTGGCCCGACACATGGCTGAGATCGAGCATCAGGTCGAGGTCACGACGCACGTCGGTGGCGCCGGGACGGTCGGCCTTGTTCACCACGAAGAGGTCAGCGAGCTCGAGCAGACCTGCCTTGTTCGCCTGCACCGAGTCGCCCATGCCTGGAGTAGCGACCACCACAGTGGTGTCGGCGGTGCCGGCGATGTCGACCTCGACCTGACCCACGCCGACCGTCTCGATGACGATCGGGTCGTACCCAATCGCGTCGAGTACCCGGACCACGCCGGGCACCGCCAGCGACAGGCCACCTTGATGCCCGCGTGTCGCCATTGATCGGATGAACGTGTCGGGCGCAGCGACGTCTTCCATGCGGACGCGGTCACCGAGAATGGCGCCGCCGGTGAGCGGCGATGATGGGTCGACGGCGAGCACGGCGGCCCGCTTGCCGGCCTCGCCGAGCAGCTTGACGAGTTGGCCGGTCAGGGTTGACTTGCCCGAGCCCGGGGCTCCGGTGATGCCGATGACATGCGCGTTGCCTGCCCGGGCGTGGGCCAACTCGGCGACCGTCTCGGCCTCGGCGGCGTCGCGTTCGACAAAGGTGATCAACCGCCCGAGAGAGCGTCGTTCGCCGCCGAGCGCTCGCTCGAAAATTTCGGTTGCTGAAAGATCGCGAAGTTGCTGCTTGGTCACTGCGTCGACCTGGGGCCCGTTCACCGCGGCGTGTTGGCGTGCATCGCGGCGACAGCGTCGCGAACGGTCTGTGCGACCTCTTCGGCTGATGCGCCAGGGCCGAGGATCGCTGCCACGCCTTTGTCTTTGAGCAGCGGGAGGTCTTCGTCGGGAACGATGCCACCAACGATTACCGGAACATCGAGACCGGCCGCTGCCAGCGCATCGACCATCTTTGGTGCGAGTGTCATGTGGCTGGCATTGTGCATCGACAGGCCGACCGCGTCGGCGTCCTCTTGTTCGACAGCGTTGACCACATTCATGTAGCTCTGGCGCAGGCCGAGGTAGATGACTTCCATGCCGGCGTCGCGCAGGATGCGCGCAACGATCTTGATGCCGCGGTCGTGACCATCGAAGCCGAGCTTGGCCAGCACGACACGTAGTTGCTGCGGGGCGGGGGTGTCGTGTGCGTCACTCATCAGAGGAACACCTTTTCGACGTAAGTGCCGAACACGTCTTCGAGTGCAGCGACGATCTCGCCCTCGGTGGCAAAGGTCTTGACGGCCTCGATCATGGTCGGCATCAGGTTGATCTCGGGGTCGGCTGCTTCGGTCTTGAGCTGTTCGAGCAGGCGTGTCACGGCGTCGCCGTCTCGGCGTTGTTTGACGTCGTTGAGGCGCTTGAGCTGGTATTCCTCGACTTCGGCACCGATGCGCAAGAGGTTGCGCTGGCCGTCATCGCCTTCGGTGAATTCGTTGACGCCAACGATGATTCGTTTGCCTTCGTTGACTTCGCGTTCGAAGCGATAGGCAGCGTCGGCTATCTCGCCAACGAAGTAACCATTGTCGATGCCGGCGTAGGTGCCTTCGAGGATCGAGTCGTTACCGATGTCGAGCAGGTGGGCGAAGATGTCTTCGGCCCGGCGTTCCATCTCGTCGGTCATCCACTCGACGAACGGAGCGCCACCGAGCGGGTCGACCACGTTGGTCACGCCCGTCTCGTGGGCGACGATCTGCTGGGTGCGCAGCGCAATGCGGGCCGCGTCTTCGGTTGGCAGTGCCATGGCCTCGTCGTAGGCATCGGTGTGCAGCGACTGCGTGCCGCCGAGTGCACCGGCCAGCGCCTGAATAGCCACGCGTCCGATGTTGATTTCGGC
>JBDNHG010000871.1:0-4489 GCA_041688925.1 Acidimicrobiales bacterium
ACAGCGCATCTTCGATGCGGTGCTTCTTCTCTTTGAGCTCGACTTCGGTAGCTGCGCCGACCTTGACGACGGCAACGCCGCCACTGAGCTTGGCGAGACGCTCTTGCAGCTTCTCACGGTCCCAGTCGCTGTCGGTGTTCTCGACCTCGGCCTTGATCTGTGCGATGCGACCAGCGACGTCGGACTTCTTGCCGGCACCTTCGATGATCGTGGTGTTGTCCTTGGTGACAACGACCTTGCGTGCCTGGCCGAGCATCTCAAGAGTGACAGCGTCGAGCTTGAGACCGACTTCTTCGGCAACAACCTGGCCGCCGGTGAGGATGGCCATGTCTTGCAGCATTGACTTGCGGCGTTCACCGAAACCAGGAGCCTTGATGGCTAGCGAGGTGAACGTGCCACGGATCTTGTTCACAACCAAGGTCGCAAGGGCTTCGCCCTCGACGTCTTCGGCGATGATCAGAAGCGGCTTGCCGGCCTGCATGACCTTTTCGAGCACCGGAAGGATGTCTTGAACCGATGTGATCTTGCCCTGGTTGAACAAGATGTATGGGTCTTCGAAGACAGCTTCTTGGCGCTCTGGATCAGTGACGAAGTATGGCGACAGGAAGCCCTTGTCGAACTGCATGCCTTCGACGAAGTCGAGGTCCATGCCGAACGTGTTCGACTCTTCGACGGTTACAACGCCGTCTTTGCCGACCTTGTCGATGGCTTCGGCGATGGTCTCGCCGACCTCGGGGTCAGCAGCAGAGATCGAGGCGACCTGAGCGATTTCGGCCTTGCCGCCAACCTTCTTCGACTGCTTGGCAATCGAGTCGACGGCTGCTGCGACAGCAGCTTCGATGCCGCGCTTGAGGCTCATTGGGTTTGCACCGGCTGCCACGTTGCGCAGGCCTTCTTGCACAAGTGCTTGTGCGAGAACGGTTGCGGTGGTGGTGCCGTCGCCAGCTACGTCATTGGTCTTTGTTGCGACCTCTTTGAAGAGCTGCGCACCCATGTTCTCGAACGGATCTTCGAGCTCGATTTCACGGGCGATCGAAACACCATCGTTGGTTATGGTCGGCGCACCGAACTTCTTGTCGAGAACGACGTTGCGACCCTTTGGACCGAGGGTGACCTTGACGGCGTCGGCGAGCTTGTTGACGCCAGCTTCGAGGCCACGACGCGCTGCGTCGTCGAATTTGAGAATCTTAGACATGCCGGGCTACTTGACAGTCGCGAGCACGTCGCGAGCCGAGAGGATCAGTAAGTCTTCGCCACCGGAATTGATTTCGGTGCCGCCGTACTTCGAATAGATGACGGTGTCGCCGACGGATACATCCATCGGGATCAGCTCGCCGCTGGTGTCACTGCGCTTGCCTGGACCAACAGCAAGGACTTCGCCCTGCTGTGGCTTTTCTTTGGCGGTGTCGGGGATAACGAGGCCGCTGGCGGTCGTCGCTTCGCCCTCACCAGGGCGAACAACGATGCGGTCCTCGAGAGGCTGAAGGTTCATCGAGGCTCTCCTAAAAATTAAGCTCGAAAAGGTTTCTGTTGATACGGCTCCCCACTCGCAATGAGCGAGTTGCCGCCGCCAATGAAGAGTTAGCACTCTCATGTGGCGAGTGCTAACTCTAGTGGTGAGTGTGCTGTAGTCAACCTCGACCGGCCAGGTTTTTGACTGTGCTGGACTGGCTACTCGAGCCGCACCCCGCCCCCAGGACCGAAGATCCCTCAACTCAGACAGTAGTGCGAGCCCCAGCGAGCACTACGTACTACTCTCGAGCCAGGGGAGCTTGAGGTTCGGATTCGCACCGAGATCGAGGCCCGAAGGACCGTCTGAATTGAGCCGCCACCATGCCGCCGTGGCGATCATGGCCGCGTTGTCGGTACACATCGAACGGCTCGGCACATAGGCACGCACGCCACTCGAAACCGAGTAGCCCAGCGTGCGTTCGCGCAATTCGCTGTTGGCGGCGACACCGCCGGCGAGGCAGATCGCCTTTGCGTCGATCTCTTCGGCCGCTCGTTGCGCCTTCGCGAGCAACACATCGACAACCGCGGCTTGGAACGACGCGGACACGTCTTCGGCCGAAACGTCGGGATGTTTGCGCACATGGTTGATGACCGCTGTCTTCAGTCCGCTGAACGAGAAGTCGTAGCCGTCGTGGATCATCGGTCGTGGGAAATTGATCGAGGTCGGATCGCCTTGGGTAGCCAGCTGATCGACGATTGGACCGCCCGGGTACCCAAGATCGAGGTAACGGGCGACCTTGTCGAATGCCTCGCCGGCGGCGTCGTCGACGGTCTGCCCTATCAACCGGTACTGGCCGTGGCCCTTCATTTCGATGAGCATCGTGTGCCCGCCTGAAACAAGCAGCACCACAAGTGGGAACTCGAGATCGGGTTCCTCGAGCAGCCCGGCGTAGAGATGCCCTTCGAGATGGTTGACGCCGACGAACGGAATGTTCCATGTCAACGCCAATGCCTTGGCCGCGCTGACGCCGACGAGTAATGAGCCGACCAGGCCGGGACCATAGGTTGCTGCCACCGCCGTCAGTTCACGGCCGGAGCGACCCGCCTCGACGAGCGCCTGTGCCACAACGGGAATGATCAATTCGGTGTGGGCCCGGCTGGCAATCTCGGGAACGACCCCACCAAAACGGGCATGCAAATCGACCTGGCTGCTGACGACCGATGACAAGATTGATGTGCCATCGACGACTACCGATGCCGCCGTCTCGTCACACGACGTCTCGATGCCGAGGATCGTCTGGGCGCCGGTTGCGACTCCTGTATCTTGCATCGGGCTCATGCCGTGGTCACCTTTTGCTGAGCGGTCTCATCGCAGATCTCGGCGAATCGTTCGCGCCATGCATCAGAACAGACATCGGCCACGACCATCACCACCGCATCACGGCTGCCCTGCTCATCGCTGCGGTCATAGAAGTCACGATCGACGCCGACCGGCACGAACCCAAACCGGCTGTAGAGCCGCTGGGCCCGTCGATTCGTGGGTCGCACCTCGAGTTGGATGTTCCTGACTCGGTACGCGCTGAGCGATTCGTTGATGAGCGCCACCAGCAAGGCAGTGGCATGGCCCCGGCCGGCGCACACGGCGGCCACAGCCACGTTGGTGATGCGGCACGAGCCATCGTCGAACCAGGCTGCGGCATGGCCGAGCACTTGGTCATCGGCCTCGGCCACGAGGTGCAGCCGATCGCCCGCGTCGATCTCGTCTGCATAGGTGCGATAGGACCAAGGTGCGCCGTGAGCGGTGTCATCGATGTGTTGCAATGCGCCGATATCGGACTCGACGAGCGAGCGGATGAAACGTTCAGAGCTGTTCATGGCGGGTTTCATGGTCGGGTCTGCCAGTTGACTTCGGCGTCAGGGCGACGCAAGTACAAGGGTGAGATTTCGGAGGGTTGCACGAACTCTTCGCGTAGCGCCCGAGCATGAGCGAGCGCGACGAGAGAAGAAGCCGAAGGATACGCAAGGCTCTCGTCGGCGACTTCGACCTTGGTGATCCCCTCGAATACGTCGCGGTAACGCAGTGCGCCGTCTCCAACGAGGAGGCATTCGGTGCTGGCTGCCTGCAACTCGCCGTAGAGATCCTCGGGTGTGACGACGTGAGGTTCGGTGACTCGTTGCATTCCACCCGGCACCTGGCGGTACAAGGCAGTGAACACCTCGCCGCGTCGGGCGTCGATGACCGCAGCGATCAGCCGGCGGGTATGGCGCACGGGAAAGGCGACGAGATCGAGGCTGCTGACGCCGATCATCGGCACGCTCAACCCGAATGCGGTCGCCATGGCAGTAGAGATGCCGACGCGAAGCCCCGTGTAGAGCCCAGGCCCGACATCGACCGCCACGACACTGATTTCGTCGATGGCGACCCGGGCCTGCGACAAGACGAATTCGATCTGCGGTGCGAGCGACTCGGCATGACGCCGACCTCGTGCCGAATGCGCCGACGCCAGCACGCCTTCGTGCCCGCCGATGGCGCAACCCACCTGCGCGGTGGCACTCTCGATTCCGAGGATGAGCATCAGGCGTCCTGTCTGTTGATGCGACCGATTTGGCGATCGCCGAGCGCTTCAGCGATCGCAGGTACTCGCTCGAGCCAGCTGGCGCCAATAGCGGTGAGCCCTATTTCACGATCGTCGTCACCCTCGCCGAACTCGAAGGAAAGCAGGGCATAGCCAGCGGGTAACGCGGGGGCGATGGTGTCACCCCATTCGATGACGACGACCCCGCCGCTCTCGAACAATTCGGGCAGGGCCAGATCGATGACTTCGTCGATCTGGCCGATGCGATACACGTCGAGATGGTGCAGCGTGACTCGTCCGCCGTCATATTGCTGGTGCAGCGTGAACGTCGGGCTGGTAATCACCTCATCGATACCGAGCGCCTTGCCCAGTGCCTTGGTGAAGGTGGTTTTTCCGGCGCCGAGGTCGCCGCCGAGAACCAAAACGTCGCCTGGTAAAAGCACCGAGGCAATGATGCGGGC
>JBDNHG010000872.1:0-3706 GCA_041688925.1 Acidimicrobiales bacterium
GTCGGCCACGACGGCTGCGATCCGGGTCGCAGCTGCGCTTCGGGCCGAGTCACCGTCGCCGTTGACGACCGGTTCGATCACTTCGATATATGCCTTGATTTTCGGTTCGGTTCCGCTCGGGCGCACGATGACCTGGGTGTTGTTGGCAGTGACCAGGTGCAGGCCTTCGGTCGGCGGCAAGGCGCCGAGCCCCACCGCGCCCGACTGCACAACCTGCGAACCACCGAGTGCGGCGGGCGGAGCAGCAGCGACACGATCCATAAGCGTCGCCACCATGGTCGGGTCGTCGTCGAAGCGCACGCTTATCGGGTGGTTGGCGAACACGCCGTGTTCAGCCGCCAACTCGTCGAGTCGTCGCCACGCCGACTTGCCCGAGATCTTGAGCGTGGCCAACATCTCGGCCGCGACCAGAGCGGCGGTCACGCCGTCTTTGTCGCGTACCCGATCGCCGACGCAGTAGCCGATCGCTTCTTCAAACCCGAACACAAACCGCCGTGGCGCCTGCGTAATGATCGAACGCGCCACCCATTTGAACCCCGTCAGAGTGACGTCGCAGTACGCGCCGGCGGCGGCAGCCATAGCGTCGAGCTGGCGGCTTGAAACGACCGAACGAGCCACGATGCGATCGTCGCCGTCGGTGTGAGTCAGCACATGATCGGCGAGCAACACACCCAACTCGTTGCCGCTGAGAGCAACGAACTGCTGCCCTGTGCGCCCCGGCACCGCCATCGCCACCCTGTCGGCATCAGGATCGTTCGCAAGCGCAGCGTCGGCGCCATGTTCGACGGCTAGTGCCATGACCTGATCGAACGCGCCGGGTTCTTCCGGGTTCGGGAACGGCACTGTCGGGAAGTCGCCGTCGGGCTCGAATTGGCTGGCGACACACACTGGGTCGGGAAATCCCGCAGCACGGAACGCGGCGACGATCGGCTCGCCACCAACGCCATGCATTGCCGTGTAGGCGACCGTTACCGCTCGGTTGCTGGTGAACAATGCGGCAAGTGCGCTTGCCCGATGGCCGTCGAGCCAGGCGTCAACCAAATGCAGGTCACCACCGTCGAGGTCGGCGAACGTGTCCTCGATAGCAGGCCCATATTCGTGCCAGGCAGCCGCCATCTCGTCGATCAGCGCTGCTATCTCAGAATCGGCCGGCGACACGAGCTGTAGTCCGTCGCCCAGGTAGAGCTTGTAGCCATTATCGGCAGGCGGGTTGTGGCTAGCGGTGATAACGATGGCAGCATCCGCGTTCTCGGCCAACAACGCATGGGCGAAGACCGGTGTCGGAGCAAATCCGTCAGAGCGCAACGGCTCGCCTCCACGTGCGATCACGGCTGCCGACGCATGAGCGGCAAATCGTTGCGAATCGTGTCGGGCATCGAACCCGATGAGCACCCGTGGGCGCTCAATACCTGAATCTTTCAGCCAGTCAACGACCGCGGCCGTGGTCTGACGCACCACCAGTGCGTTCATTCGCGTCGGCCCAGGGCCGACTTCGGCGCGCAGCCCCGCTGTGCCGAACGCCAAACGTCCGTCGAACAACCGGATAAGGGCGGGATCTCCAGCGTCGACGAGCGCGTCTATCTGGCAGCGTGTGGTCGAATCAGGGTCGTGAATTGCCCATCGTTGTGCCGCTTCGACAGCGGAACTGAGTTCGTCACCGAAACGGTTCGCCATGATCAGTGCCCCTTATTGGAAGGTGTCGCAGGCCTCGGTATCGCCGGTGTCAAAGCCCCGCTCGAACCATTCTTGGCGTTGCGCTGCTGAACCGTGCGTCCAGTTGTGTTCATTGATGGCCTGACCCTGCGACTGCTGGATTCGATCGTCGCCGACCGCTTCAGCTGCACTCAGTGCCTCGGCGATGTCGCCTCGGTCGAGCAGGCCACGCTCTTCGGCAGACTTCGCCCACACGCCGGCAAGGCAATCGGCCTGCAACTCGAGGAGCACCGAGTATTCGTTCTGCTGGCTTGGGTTGGCTTGTTGCTGCTGGCGTACCCACGCAGAAATGCCGAGTTCACCTTGCACATGGTGCCCGAACTCGTGGGCGACGACGTAGGCCTGGGCGAAGTCGCCGGTTGCGCCGAACCGGCGGGCCAGGATGTCCTCGAAGAATCCGGTTTCGAGATAGATGCCATTGTCGAGCGGGCAGTAGTGAGGCCCAATCGCAGCTTGGGCGGTGCCGCATCCGGTGCGAATCGGCGTGTCGAACAGTGTCAGCGTTGCTTCTTCGTACCGGATATTGCTGGCGGCGAATTGATCGGTCCAGAAGTCCTGCACGTCGGTGAGAAGGAAGTTGAACCATTGGCCCGCGGTGTCGTCGACCTGTGTGGTGCTGGTGGTCGTGCGGGTCTGACCTACCGAGTCAAGCGCCGGCCCCGACGCCGTGCCACCTGCGCCGCCAAGAATGTTGCCACCAAACAGCAACGCCAAGATGAGCCCGATGATCCCAAGGCCGCCCGCACCAGCCGCAGCTCCGCCGCGGCTGCTTCCGCTGGCGCGTGCCGAACCGCCCGTGCGCGCATCGCGAAAGTTGCGATCGGCCTTTTCGGAACGAGTCCACTTCATAGAGGTCCTTTTGTTGTGCTCAGCGGCTGCCGACGAGGCCATCGACGATTAGGCGTAACGCATCGTAGGCGCCCAGCATTTCGTCAGCGAGCTTCACATTCGCGTGGCCACGCAACAGATGCCCGTTGTGGCCCCGCACCATGAGCCGCGGTTCCTCGCGAAGATGATCATTCAGGTAACGAAGCCCGAGTTCAAGACTCAACCGCGGTCCAGCAACCGCGTAGGTCGCGATTTCGTGATCGGTCAGCGTTTCGCTGCCGGCCTCGACGAAAGCGCCCACGACAGCGTCGAATACGTCGGGGGAAAACGTCGGTCCCGTTGCCGCAGCAGGCGCATGCCACGACGCGCTGCGCACGAGATCGCCAACGTCGTGCCATGACGGACCCATCATTACGAGGTCGAGGTCGAGCACCGCTGTCGCCCGGCCTTGCACACGGTCGAAGAGCACGTTCGAGAGTTTGGTGTCGTTGTGGACGACACGATCGGGTGATTCGCCCAGACCATCTGCCCGGCATCGATCATCGAGCCGCGTTTTGAGGGTGTGTAGCCCGTCGACCATCGAAGCGATTTCGGCCTGGCGCTCGCCAGACGCATGATCAAAATCGGCGAGGAAGCCAGAGAAAACCCGGTCGAGATCATGAAACCCAGGAGCCGTCTCGATCAGTTCTGGGCCGCCGAGGTCGGCTGTGGCCGCGGTGAACCGGCCATAGAGTGCTGCAGCGCTGGCCAATGTTGCCAGCGGCTGCGTCGAGCGAAGAATCTGCCCTTTGCGGTAGATGAACGCCCGCCAGACGTCACCCTCGTCGGTCATGATGAACGGGGTGCCCGACTGCGTCGGAAACAGATGCGGATACCAGCTGTCTGGTTCGTGCGCGACTCGACGACCCCAGTCGAGATGCGACGTCACCCGCACCAGATTCTCCATGATGCCGAGCAGATCGGTGTGCGCTATGCCCAGCATCTGCTGGAGCACCAAGTCACTCCCTGCACGGGCGCGCATCGTGCGGTTTGTACGTCCACCGCTCAACAGCTCGATATGAGCATTGGCTAGCCCATAGGCCCGCAGCACCGCATCGGGCACGGAGAAATCGCCTTCCACTAATACATATTGGTCGTCCGGCAGGTCGTTTCCAACCTGGATACA
>JBDNHG010000873.1:0-3032 GCA_041688925.1 Acidimicrobiales bacterium
AGTCGAGGTTGGCGGCACGCTCGGCATCAGATGCCGGCACGCTGCCGTCGGCTGCCAGCGCCTTGACGGCATCGTCGGTTATGAGCACCGTGTCGCCGGTGAGTGCAGCTTCGTCGCTGATCATCAGCGTCTGGCTACCAGCACCGCCACGGATGTTCAGCAGCCCGTCTATGTCGTCGAGCGTGCCGGTCAAGAAGTCGGTCGCTGTGGTGACGTCGATGTCGGCTTCGTCTGACACATAGATGCGGTCATCGCCGTCACCGAGACGCAGGTTCGTGGTGGCCGACGTGCCCTGGACATTGACGACATCGTCGCCGACGCCGAAGTCGATGTTGAGCGTTTCGATGCCGTAGTAGTTGATGCCGGCGATCTTGCGGTCGAGTTCGACGGTGCCGACCAACGCAGTGGTGTCGATATCGGCTGCATCGATCAGCAGATGACGTTGCGCACCTTGGAAGATGAAGTGGAACGTGTTCTCGTGTTTGCGGATCGAGAAGTTGTTCGTGAACGGCTTGGCGTTGTTGTTGTTGTTTGGGTTCAGGATGTATTCGAGTGCTTCGGCGACGTCTTCGGCGGATGCGTCGAAGGCGAGCGTGACTGTCTGTCCGACCAGGGTGAGGTCGAAGGTGCCGCTGGTTGCATCGACTGCCAACGTTTGCAGGTTGTTGAGCTTCTTGCCGTTGGTGTCGGTCTCGACAGTGACCAATGGCGGCGGGGTGTCTTCGACTTCGCTGATTGTGAGCGTGGTGGTGTCTGCGTTCTCGGCCCAGACGAGGCCAGGCACGTCTTGGCCTGTCTCTGCGCCACCGAACGTCACGGTGAACACTGGCGACTCGCCTGAACGATCGACCTCGACGGTGATGCCGGTGAAGCCGAACAGATGATTGAGTGCTGCGGCGAGTTCGGTCGCTGTCACGTCGTAGTCGACGGTCAAGAAGCCGATCGTGTTCTGACGCACGATGTCGAACGCTGCGTCGCCGGCAACTGCCAGCCTCTTGGTGCCGTAGCCCTGCGCAGCAATGATGAAGCTGCCCCCGGCTGCATTGACGGTGATCTGCTGTATCTCGGCGACTGGCGCTGTGCGTCCTTCGCGCGTGGTGTCGGTTTCGACGCTGGCCGAATCGCCGGCGTTGGCCTTGAGTCGAGATGCGTTGCCATCCCACTCGAGGTCGGCGAAGTTGATGCCAGCCTGCGAGCGCACGAAACTCACGGTGTAGGTAACGCGCTTCGATGTGCGCACCGAAGTGACGTCGATGCCTTCGAACTGGAAGTAGGTGCGCAGGCGAGCGGCGAACCCGTCAGCATCGAGGGCGTACTCGAACGGAATGGTCAAGGTCTCACCGCGGTACTCGATGGCGAGCTTGTATGTACCGCTTGCCGCCTTGACGACGACCGTCTGGATCTCAGGAACCGACGGCATGTCGAGACCGCTCACCGTGGTCTTGGTGACTGTTGCGGTGTTGTCGTTGACGTCGTCGCTGTCGTCGATGGTCAAGACGTCGCCACGCTTGGGGATCGACGAGATGACATAGGTCGACTGGCCGGCGACCGGTGCGATCGTCCAGTCGGTGTCGACGGTCAGGCCGGTGCCGTTGTTGGCGATGATCGTGCGGACCTGGCCTGCGCCCGGGCCAGCGGTGATCGTGATCGTCGAGCCAACAAGATCGACCACATGCTCGGCCCGATCAGCGGCGACACGAACATCGTCGACACTCCACTCATAGGTCACTTCCCCACCAGTCGCTGTCACCCGTGTGAGGTCATCGACGTCGAGGGTGACGACATAGGTGGTGCAATCGCCGGTGGCGGCGTCGCAGAGGCGGTAATTGAAGACGAAGATGTCGAAATCGTCGAAGTTGTCGTTGGCGACAAAGTGGAGGGCGCCGGTGGCGATGCCGTCGGCATCAACGGCCATGGTGAGCGTGCCGACGTCGGCTTGGGTGCGGATGTCGACGGTCATGCGGGTCAGGTCGATTGGCACCGGACCGAGGTCGGTCGGATACTCGGCATTGAAGTCTTCGAGCGTGTCGGCCGTTGCACCAGTGGCGGTACCGCTGATGCGGTCTTCGCCGGCATTGACGGTGAGCAGCGCATTGATCGAGTCGGCTCGGTGTTCCTGGTCGGTGACGAGCGCCTTGGCTTCGTCAGACAGCAGGGCTGTGCCGGCTGCCGAGATACCGACACCACTGCCGACATTGACGATGTCTTGGCCCGCACCGGTGTTGATCTCGGTGTGGCCCAGGATCTCACGCACGTTGAAGATGTCGTTGCCGACGCCGGTGGTGATCGTTGTGGTGCCCTCGTGGGTCGATTCGATGGTGAACCGGTTATTGCCTTGGCCAAGTTCGATGTCGAGCACTTCGAGCCCGGCATAGGTGATGCCGCCGGGGATGCGACGACCAGCGATGACCGCGTCGCCGCCCATGCCCAGACCGGTGAGTGTGGTGTCGGTGAGCAGGCCGATGTCGTCAGCCGGGCTGTTGCCGTGGAAGATGTTGAGGGTGTCGACCTGGTCTGCTTCGTCGACTCGCACGTTCGGATTGAGCGGCGAGACCGAGTAGTCGTCGCCGATGTCAGGTGCTGTGTCGGCTGGCCATGGCGTGTCAAGCGTGACGTGCGAACCCGAGACGACCGGCAAGAGGGCGCGGCCCGTGGCGTGGTTGCGGATCTGCTTGGCGAACTTGTCGGTGAGGTCGCCAATGCTGCGGGCGTCATCGACGCTATAGGTAACGCCGTCGACCGTGATCGTCCACGTGCCGGCAACCGGTCCGTCGAAGAAGAATGCGGCCCGCTTCCAGTCAAGTGCTGTTGCTGCGACTGGCGTGCCGCTCAGCAGCATCGCGCCGTCGGGGGTCAGCTGGGTCAGGTCCTTGGCAACAGCGCCTTGGATGTTGGTCGAGATCGTGAACGCTGCGCCATCGGTGCGTGTCACGAGCAAACGAATGGCGCCGAGCAGGCCGACCGTTACTCGACCTTGATAGTTGGGGTCGGCGCTGATGGCTTCGGCGAGCAGCGTAGAGATGCGAGAGGTG
>JBDNHG010000874.1:0-2631 GCA_041688925.1 Acidimicrobiales bacterium
CGGCAACCGGGATGGTCTGGAGCGGATCGGCCGCGACGAACTCGCCCGCAGACTCGCCTCCGGCGACGTGATCCTGATCGACGTGAGACCAACAGCGGAGTACGAAGCCGGCCACATCGCAGGCGCCCGCTCGATCCCGATCGACACACTCGGGGAACGGCTGAACGATCTGCCCGACGACATCGAATTCGTCGCCTACTGCCGAGGACTGTTCTGCGTCTACGCCGACGACGCAGTCCGCCAACTCACCCGTACCGGGCGTCGAGCCTGCCGCCTCGAGGACGGCTTCCCTCAGTGGCAACGAGCCGGCCTGCCCGTCGGCGTGGCCACCCAATGACTATGCGGACAACCGTGACGCGGAGTGCGTGACCCATGAGCAAAGCAACCAACGATGAACTTCACGGCCGCGAGGTTCTCCTGCAACGCCTCGCGGCGCTCGGGATCGACGCGGAGATCGTTGCCTACCCGGAACACACCACGATCGAAGAGGGTAAGCGCCTTCGTGGCGACCTTGACGGTGTGTTCACCAAGAACCTGCTGTTGAAGGACAAGAAGGGACGTCTGTTCCTCGTTGCCGCCGACGAAGACAACGACGTAGACCTGAAGTCGTTGCACACGCGCGTTGGTGCACGGGGCCGACTGGGGTTCGCGTCGGCGGAAGAGATGCGTCGCGTACTCGGCGTCGACCCTGGCACCCTCACCCCACTCGCGGTCATCAACGACACCTCGTACGAAGTCACCGTGGTACTCGACCAAACCTTGAACGACGTTGACCAGATCAACTTCCACCCAATGGTCCACACCGAAAGCATCGGGCTGAACGTCGAGCAACTCCAGGCGTTTCTCGACTCGTGCTCACATCCCCTGGTAGTCGCTGCGCTGTCGTGAGCGGTAACGAGTGGACTCAGACACGGCGTCGCAGGAGTAGTTTGTTCCGCCGCCTCGGAGTCTTCAGGATCGGGCGTGCCGATCGCGACAACGGCCCGGTTGCTTTGGCGGCCGCGGGTCATCGGAACATAGATGCCCGCCCGGTCAGGAACGTCTCCCTCGGCGATGACCAGCAGCGAGTGGTCAACAGTGCGGCCTTGACTGGCATGGGAGGTTTGGGCGTAGCCGAGTTCGAGATGGTTCTTCCCGTAGTCCGCAGGCAGATCCACCGTGCCTGTCGACCCCTTGACGGTGGCGGAGGTCGTCGTGACCTTGGTGACGGTGAAGGTGTCGCGGTTGCGCACCCAATGCCCTCGGTCGGTGACCAGGCCTCGATCGTTCTGACGCGTCACGACCAGATCGCCAACTCCGATCTTGTGAGAGCTCCCAGCGTCATGTTCTTACCGGAGACCAAGCCCGCCCGTCCACGATGAGCCTGAATCGCCGTGTTGAGATCCCGCACCGTCTCGTTGCGAGCCGAGAAGACCGCGAACGTCCCGCCCAACGCTTCAAAACGGTCCCACATCACCACTGCGACGTCGGTTACGTCGGCGGTGGACGGCATTGCAAGAACGCGGTGATGCTCGAGGTAGATGTCGATTGCGTGGGTGTCGCCCTTGCGGAGCTTGGGCGAAGCAGCAGCCTCCCACTGGTTAACGAAGCGGTGCACTCCATCCAGATGGGCAACCCGGTCCGAGGGCAGCGCCGCCGTGAGGTGTTCGAACAGGCCGCCACGGCCAACCGCGGAGGACTGAAAGCCATCGCTGACAGCGACGATTCGCCATCGGTTCGTTTCCGCCAGCGCCCGTTATGCCTCATGACGCGACATATGAAAGTGCAGCCACATATCTCTCTAGTGGCTACACTTTCATACATGGGGTCGACCGCACTAGCTGACCTGCCACAAGTCTTCACTCATGCCGAGGCCTTCGCCAGCGGGATTTCTGACCGCGATCTGTACCGAATGCGAGATGAAGGCGACATCGAGCGTCTTGCCCGGGGCATCTACGGCCGGCCTGGCCTTGGCGCAGACCCGGATCTAGCCGAGGTCGCTATTCGTTCATCATGGGCCACGCTTTGCCTCACATCAGCGCTTGCACGCCATGACCTCTCCAACGACATCCCAAGCCAAATCAATATCGCTCTGCCCCGAACGCAGCGCTCGCCCAAAACTCAGGCTCCAATCAAGTGGCACCGATTCGACGACAACACATTTGAGATTGGGCGGTCGTCGCTCGCTCTCACCGACGAACTAGCCATCGGTCTCTACTCCCCTGCCCGGTCGATTATCGATGCCTACCGCCTGCGACACCTGTACGGGATCGAGCAGGCTCATGAGGCGCTAAAGCGCTGGCTCCGCGGTCCGGGCAACCAGCCCGCTGAGCTACTTGCCATGAGTAAGCACTTCCCAACCGTTGAGCCCGCACTCCGGACCGCACTCGAAATACTCCTATGACGAAGGGTCCTGATCGCTCAGCATCGCTGGCGCCAGGTACGTCGATCTCCGTAAGTTGGCGAAAGACACGGGCCGCCCAACCGATGAACTCATGCAGGTTGACAGCGATTAAGTCACTCGGGCCACGTCATCTGCTCAATATCGATGCCGAAGAGGCCTATGGGACCATCCGGGACGAGTTGCGCGGAGGCCGTATGATCAGACCAGTGGCGGCGAGTTAGCGGTAGTCGTCGCTGGCGGGGTAGAAC
>JBDNHG010000875.1:0-1264 GCA_041688925.1 Acidimicrobiales bacterium
CGACCCGAGCCGAGGTCACCGATGTGGCCAACGCCGTGTTCGATGGCACGTCTGCGGTCATGCTTTCGGGCGAGACCGCTGTCGGCCATGACCCGGTGCTCGTCGTCCAGACGATGGCCGAGATCCTCGTAGAGGCCGATGCGAACTTCGAGCACGAAGCGTGGTCTGAACGAGTCGAACGCAACACCGCCTCCTTCGACCACGACGAGACCGATATCGGCAAGGTGGCCTTTGCCATGCGCACGGCCGCCCACAGGGCGGCATCGGCGCTCAAGGGCCAGAACATCGTCACGGTCACCGGCACTGGCGCTACCTCGCGTGCGGTCTCGCGGTTCCGCCCCCGGGCCCAGATCTTGGCGGTAACGCCTGATCAGCGAGTCGCCAATCAGCTGGCGTTGTCGTGGGGTGTGCATCCCACGATCGGCACCGCCGAAGGCCACGGAACCGAGCGCATCATGATGGTGCTCGCGAAGCTGCGCGACATGGGTCTGCTGCAGCCAGGTGAGTTGGTGCCGATCGTCTCGGGCGCGTCGAACTCTGCGTTGGTCAGCAATGTCCTGCGTATCGAGAACGTCCCAGAGGACTAGCCTCGCCGGGGCTGCCGACGTCCTCGGCGTCTGATCAACGCAACAGCCGCCGTCGAATGCCTTGAGTTGGCGTGCGATACGCAAGACTCGTGCAATGGCCGATGAACCAGTATCTAGCGAGAACCGCGTCGTAACCGAGGTGGTGGGGCACACCCTTGTCATATCGATGGTCCGACACGCCAAGCGCAACGCCATCGACGGTGAGATGACTGCGGCGCTCGACGCAGCGCTGAATCGACTCGATGACGAGGCCGATCTCTGGGTAGGCATCCTCACCGGCGGCAGCGACATGTTCTGCGCCGGTACCGACATGGCGGCAACGAGCGGTACGCCGACCGAGCGTGGCGGCATTTATGGGGTGGTTGGACGCCAGCGGGCCAAACCGCTGATCGCCGCTGTCGAGGGCATTGCCTTCGGTGGCGGATTCGAAGTGGTGATGGCCTGTGACATGGTCGTCGCAGCTGCCAACGCTCGTTTCGCATTGCCCGAGGTCAAGCGTGGATTGGTGGCGTCGAGCGGTGCGTTGTTTCGTGCCAGCCGGGTGCTGCCCTTGAACGTAGCGAAGTATCTGCTCACCACCGGAATCGAATTGTCACCGGTCGATGCCGAACGCCACGGGCTCGTCAACGAGGTCTGCGATCCGGGATGCTCGCTCGAGCGAGCCCTCGTTCTTGCCG
>JBDNHG010000876.1:0-9596 GCA_041688925.1 Acidimicrobiales bacterium
AAACCAACCGAGGCAATATCGGATCTGAATTCGTCGACGTCGTAGTCGCGGTCGATGCCGAATCCGACCACAGCTCGCCCATTGGGGCTCAGGTGATCGGCCATTCGCTGAAACACCGACACCCGGGTGTCGGGGGCGAGGAAGGTGACGACATTGCCGGCGCACACGATGACGTCGAACGGGTCGTCGAAGCCTCGCGCTTTCAGATCGAGCTCGGCCAGATCGCCCACGAGCCAGGTCGGCCCAGGATGGTCCTGCTCGGCAGCAGCAATCAATGCTGGGTCTAGATCGACGCCGACGACCGTGTGTCCGGCTGCGGCGAGGGCAGCGCCGACCCGGCCAGGTCCACATCCGGCATCGAGAATGCGAGCGTTGCGTTCGACGAGGGTGTCGATGAAGCGGGCCTCGCCGGCGAGGTCGCGGCCCTCGGCGCGCATGATCCGGAACCGCTCGATGTACCACGAAGAGTGATCGGGGTTCTCTTCGATTCGTGCGAGCCATCGGTTCTGTTCAATCACGTAGACAGTCAACCAGCTCGTGTCGTGGTTGGTCCTGCACGAACACCCATGGGTGTTTGTTCTGCCTCGACGTTGAGCAGGTGCAAGACTCGGAGGATCTGAACGAGCGCCGCTGACGGCTACGTTCTTCGACCCATTCGCAGCAAGGTTATGAGGCACCCCATGGCGACCACGATCTACCCGGCGCGGCGACTCATCACGATGAACCCTGCTGTTCCCTTCGCCGAGGCCGTTGCCGTACGAGATGGCAGAGTCTTGGCGGTCGGCACCGTCGATGAACTTGCGGCGTGGGGGGAACACGCCATCGACGACCGCTTTGCCGACAAGGTGCTGATGCCGGGTTTCATCGAGGCGCATAGCCACGTCATGTCCGGGGGTGTCTGGCAGTTCCCTTATGTCGGGTTCTTCGACCGGGTCGACCCGCAAGGCAAGGTGTGGAAGGGATGCAAGAACATCGTCGAGGTCATCGACCGACTCGCCGAGTATGAAAGCACGATCAGCGACCCGGCTCAGCCGCTCGTCGCGTGGGGGCTTGACCCGATCTATTTCGATGAGGAACGACTGGTTGCGGTGCACCTCGACCGGGTGAGCACCGGCAGGTCGATCTTCGTGTACCACGCCAGCGGCCACCTGGCGACGGTGAACACTGTGCTGCTCGAGCGGTCTGAGATCGACGAGCACACGGCAACTCCTGGTGTGGCTCGCAACGCGGATGGCACGCCGAACGGTGAGCTGCAAGAGCCGGCGGCCATGAGTCTGGCCAGTAGCGGCATGATCGATTTGATGATGGCGATCCAGTCCGACGAGGCCAAGTGGAGCTACGCCTCTGAGGCTCGCAACGCTGGGCACACCCTGGTGACCGATCTCGGTACGACGCGCGTGAATGACGCGGCGTCGCTCGATGCGTGGCGCACCGTTACCGATGAAGCTTCGTATCCGGTGCGTGTGATGGTCGCTGGTTCACCGCTGTTCGGCGGCCCGTCAGATCCTGACGAACTCGCCGGCATCGTCACCGAGCTCAAGTCGCAGACGACTGACAAGCTGCGGTTCGGTGTCGTCAAACTGATTCTCGACGGCTCGATCCAGGGTTTCACCGCCCGCATCTCGTGGCCCTACTACTACAACCCGCCAGAGGGTTCAGCCGAGAACGGTTTGTGGCTACTACCGCCCGAACAGATGGCCGACATCGTCACCACCCATCACGCCGCCGGGCTGATCGTCCATTGTCACTGCAACGGTGACCAAGCGTCCGAGGTGTTCATCGATGCTGTCGAACAGGCACTCGAGCGCCATCCCCGCTGGGACCATCGCCATACCGTTCAGCACAGCCAGCTGACGACGCCGTCGCAATACAAACGCATGGCGGCGCTCGGCATGTGCGCCAACATCTTCAGCAATCACATCTTCTACTGGGGCGACCAGCACCGTGATTTCACCGTTGGCCCCGAACGTGCTGCTCGCATGGATGCCTGCGCCACTGCGCTGCGCGAAGGCGTGAGCTTTTCGATTCACAGCGACGCGCCGATCACGCCGATGGGGCATCTGCACACTGCGTGGTGCGCGGTCAACCGGGTGACAGCGACAGGTGAAGTACTCGGCCCAGACGAACGCATTTCACTGATGGATGCGATGAAGGCAATCACAATCGACGCCGCCTACCAGCTCAAACTCGATCATGAAATGGGCAGCATCGAGTCAGGCAAACTCGCCGACTTCGCAGTGCTCGAAGACGACCCACTCGAGGTCGACCCGATGAAGCTCAAAGACATCGTCGTGTGGGGCACGGTGCTCGGCGGCATTCCACAACCAGCAGGAGGTTCGCTATGAGCGACCTAATTTCCACCGAATTGTTTGCGCAACTGCGCTCGCTCGACACGCCAACGGTGTGCAATGCGCTCGAGGTAGTTGCGCCTGACCGGCGTGGCTTCGGCTACACAATCAAGCCGTTCTTTGCGCCGCGGCCGCATCTCGAACCCATCGTCGGCTACGCCCGCACCGGCAAGAGTCGCTCGCAAACGCCGCCGACCGCCAGCGCTGACGAGCTCACCCGCACCCGGCTGGAGTACTACGCACACATCGGCGAAGGTCCGGGGCCGACCATCACCGTGATCGAGGATCTCGACGAGATCCCGGGATACGGCGCCTGGTGGGGCGAGGTCAACACCAACATTCACAAGGGGCTGGGTTCGCTTGGCGTACTCACCAACGGAAGCGTGCGCGATCTCGACGACTCGGCCGAGGGCTTCCAGCTGCTCGCGGGCATGGCGGGACCGTCCCACGCCTGGGTGCGTATCGAAGAATTCAACGTACCGGTCGAGGTGCACGGCATGAGAGTTGCGCCCGGCGACCTGATTCACGCCGATCAACACGGCGCCGTTGTCATCCCGCTCGACGTCGCAGCGCAGGTGCCGCAAGCGGCCGCGGACATCGCTGCCAAAGAGGCAGTGCTGATCACCGCCAGCCAACAGCCCGGTTTCACCGCGGCCACGTTGTACGAGCTCATGGGCGTCGACCCCGGGCACTGATTCCCCGGGCTCCGCAAGCTTCGCCCTAGGCGTTGGCACGCAGCACTTACTGGTCGGTTAGGTCGCTCCGTTCCTCCGCTCTGCGCCTCGTCCCTCGGCGTACCTTCTGAGGCCTTGTTGTCTTTGGGTGGGACTTGCATCGTTGCAATCCGTTTGAGCACGGAGCCTGGTACCAGTTCGGTTGGGTCGCTCCGTCCCTCCGCTCTGTGACGAAAAGCGATGTCTGCAGGGGATGTCACTTTTGTGATGCCTGTTGAGGGCGTAAGTTCGGGGGATGGAAGACATGACACGACTGGGTCGGTTGGCGGGCAAGGTTGCGGTGGTTGTGGGTGCGGGCCAGAGCCAGGGTTCGGGTCCCGACGACGACACCATCGGCAACGGTCGCGCAACTGCCCTGCTGTTTGCCCGCGAGGGCGCAAAAGTGCTCGCTGTTGATCGCCGGCTCGACTCTGCCCAAGAGACGGTAGATCTGATCACGCAAGCGGGCGGCACGGCCACCGCGTTCGAAGCTGACATATGCGACGAGGCGCAAGCGGCGTCGATCACGGCGAGCTGTCTCGACACGTTCGGAACGATCGACGTGTTGCACAACAACGTGGGTATTGGTGCCGGCGACGGCGGTATCACCACGCTCGAACTCGAGACCTGGAACCGCATCTTCGATGTCAATGTGACCGGCATGTTTCTGACCTGCAAATACGCCGTCCCCGCAATGCGGGCGTCGGGCGGCGGCGCGATCGTGAACATCAGCTCGGTTGCCGCGGTCGCTGCGGCGGGCATCGCGGCCTACAAAAGTTCGAAGGCGGCCGTGAATGCGCTGACGCAACATATGGCATCGGCGAACTTCAAACACAACATTCGAGTGAACGCCATCATGCCGGGCCTCATGGACACGCCGATGGCCGTCGGCGGCTACAGCCGAGCGCGGGGCGTCGACCCCGACGAGATCCGAGACGGACGCAACAAGATGGTGCCGTTCGGCGGGCAACAGGGCACCGGCTGGGACACCGCCTACGCCGCATTATTTCTGGCCAGCGACGAAGCACGATTCATCACCGGCGTCATCTTGCCCGTCGACGGCGGCGCCGCTATCCGCGTTGGCTGAACACCTGTTCCACCTGGCCGCCGTACTCCATCCGTTGAACACGAAGTCGAACAACAAGAGGTCCTCATGACAACCGATCCCCGCATCCCGCCGATTGCCCGCGATGAGATGTCTGCCGAAGCGGTGGCAGCACTTGGCGTGTTGGCCGAAAGCGACAGCGTCGACAATGTATTCGCCACTTTTGCTCAACATCCCGATCTGTTCCGCCGCTATCTGCCGTTCGGCAATCACGTTCTGTTCAAGGCGACGATTGGCAAGCGTGAAACCGAACTCGCGATCTTGCGAATCGGAAGCCTGAACCGTGCCGAATACGAGTTTGCTCAGCACACTGCCATGGGTCTCGACCGGGGTCTCACCGCCGAAGAGATCGCACGGGTACACGAGGGTCCGGCGGCCGAAGGATGGAGCCCGCTCGACCGCGCGATTCTGCTTGCCGTCGATGAACTGTTCGCCGGCGGCAAAGTTAGCGACGAGACGTGGGCCGAACTCGCCGAGTTCTATGACACCCGTCAACTCATGGACTTGGTGTTCTCGATCGGGACGTACAACATGATCTCGTGGTCGCTGAACAGCTTCGGCGTGCAACTCGACGAACGGCTCACCGACCACCCCTGGCCCTTCGACGACTAGGGCGCAGCGCTCCCACGCCGTCTCGATGATTCAGGAAGTGGCCTCGACGGCTGACCTGACCGTGTCACCAATGTTGGTCGATCGAAATGTGTGGCCCTCGGCCAGCAGACGAGCGGGTATACACCGACGGCCGGTCAGGGCAAGCGCTGGGTCAGAGCCGAGTAGCCAGGCGCCGATGGTGGCAACCATCTTGGGTGTTGGGATGCCGAAGCTGCGTGAGACGGCCTCGCGGTATGCGGCCATCAGCTCTGCGTTTCGCACGGGAGTGGGCGCGGCGAGGTGGTAGAGGCCATCCATGACCGGATCGACTACCGACCGCAGTAGTAGATCTGACAGATCGGTCATTGCAATCCAGGAGACCCATTGATTGCCTCCTGCGACAGGTCCGGCCAATCCGAGGCGTGCGAGCCGGGCGAGCTGTCGGGTCGCGGGATCTCCTGAGCCCCCGATGCCTACCGCTGGCCGCAACAGGACCCTCTGCTCGATCGGTGATGCAGCATCGCGGAATGCTGCCTCCCATCGGCGGCAGACCTCGACCTGTTGCCGGGGACCGTCTCGGGCCGGCTCGGTCTCTTCGGTGATGATTTCATCCCCCGAACCGCCGAAGATTGCCAGTGACGAAAGTTGGACCCAGCGCCTTGGCTGGCGACGCAGGTCTGCAAGGGCCGACCCGACGAGCCGCACGGTGCCTTCCCTCGATGTGATGAGCTCGTCGATATTCGTGCGCGTCGGGCGGCAGTCGACCCGTTTGCCGGCTAGGTGCACCACCACCACGTCGGCGCCGTCGATCTCGTCGACCCATGGCCCGAGGGCGGCGGCATCCCACTGAACGCTCTTCCAGCCCACGTGGTTTTGGCCTGGCGAACGTCCGACGACGACAACATCGTGGCCACCCGTAACGAGGTCAACTCGGAGTCGATTGCCAAGGAAGCCGGACCCTCCCACGAGAACTACCTTCAATGACTGCTCTTGGGTCACGTGGCGATCCTATGTCTCTGTGTCGCAGCGATCCCGGCGTGTGGCCCTTTAGTCGACCTCGCGGATGAGGCCTTCTTGGGCGATGGTGGCGATGTGGTCGCCGTTGGCGCTGAAGACATGGCCGGTGGTCAGGCCGCGGGCGCGCAGGATGCCATGGCCGGCCATATCGATGAGCATCCAGTCATTCGCATTGACCGGGCGATGGAACCACATTGCATGGTCGAGGCTGGCGCACATATAGGTCTGATCCCATGTTTCGTGATCGTCGGGCATGCCGCGGGGGTGTGAATGAGCGACGGCGTCCATTGCGTTGCTGTCACTGAGATACGCAAGGGCACACAGGTGGATGCGGGGATCAGCAGCGAGCGGTTCGGGATAACGGACCCATACGAGCGACCGCGGCTGGTTGCCTTTCAGGTCGACGTCGACACGATCGATGCCAGAACCCTCTCGTTCGAAGTCGGTCGTGGGCGGGTCAGGCGCATCGGCGGGGAAGGTGGCGGTCTGTGTCTCGACGCCCTGTTCATGGCGCTGGAATGAACACGACAGGTTGAAGATCGCACCGCTGCTCTGGCGAGCCACCACACGACGAGTCGAGAACGAGCGGCCGTTGCGCAGACGGTCGACTTCGTAGCGCACTGGTTCGGTCGGATCGCCGCCGAGGATGAAGTAGCTGTGCATCGAGTGCAGGACGTGCTCGACGGCCACCGTCTGGGTGGCGGCCCACAATGCCTGCGCGATGACGAGCCCGCCGAAGATGCGACCCCACGGATAGTCAGGGCTCTCACCGACCCACACGTCGGGACCATGCGGTTCGAGATCGAAGACCCCACCAACCTCGGCGGGGATGCGTTCGCCAGGCTCAGTTATGGAATCGTGTGGTTCGGTCACGGCTGTGAAGCTACCTTGCCTGAGATGACGATCGCTCTCGAAGACTTCGAACTGTTCTGCCGCCGTTCCTTCTCTGGTGTTCTGGCCGTTGTCGATCGTCTGGGCGATGACTTGATCAACCAGCGACCCGCCGCGACCAATGGCAACACGCCCTACGCCCTGGTGACGCACATTGTCGGTGCGTGTGAGTGGTGGGTGGGGCACATGGTCGTCGGCGACGCATCGACTCGAGTGCGAGACGACGAATTCACCGCCACCGGCACGACTGCACAGCTGCACACTGCGGTCGAAACATGGCTGGCGCTACTGGTCGAACGCCGCCCAGCGATCCTTGCCGCGACCGAATTGGTCGAGGTTCCGCAAACGCAAACCCCGCTCGATGGCGAATGGACGGTGGGCGCGGCACTCATCCACGCTTACGAAGAGCTTGCACAACATCTCGGTCATCTCGAAATGACCGCCGACCTGCTGCTCGCCGAGTAGCCACGGGCGCCCGCTTCGGCTTGACGGGCTACTGTCGGGTAGTTTGCTGGCATGACTGTTGCTCTCATCACTGGCGCCAACTCGGGAATCGGTCGCAGCGCCGCTGTTGACCTCGCCGCGAAAGGGTGGACGGTCTACGGGTCGATGCGCAGCCTCGACAAGGGCGAGAAGCTCACCGCGATGTGTGCCGCTGCCGGCGTCGAGGTGACGCCAGTGGTCTGTGATGTCACCGACACCGAATCGGTGAACCGTGCCGTCGCCGAGGTGATCGCGGCCGAGGGCCGCATCGACGTGCTGGTGAACAATGCCGGCATTGGGGGCAACGGCGTCTGTGAAGAAACGTCGATCGAGCTCTACGAAGAGGTCATGGACGTCAACGTCTACGGCATTGTGCGTGGTGTGCAGGCGGTGCTTCCACACATGCGTGAGCAGGGAAGTGGCTGCATTATCAATGTCTCGTCGATCGCTGGTGTGATCGCGGCGTTGGCTCAGTCGTCGTATGTGACATCGAAGTGGGCGGTCGAGGGCCTCAGCGAGGGGCTTGCGCAAGAGGTGGCAGGTCAGGGCATCCGGGTAGCGATCATCGAACCCGGCATCGTCAAGACGGCCATCATGGCCAAGAACACCGATGCTCCAAACGTGACCGGTGCCTATGCCCGTGCCAACCAGCGCATGCTCAACTTTTACTTCTCAGGTCTGCAGAACCCCGGCCAGCCGTCCGAGGTTGCCGAGGTCATCTACGAAGCGGTGACAACCGAAACGCCCAAGCTGCGCTACACGTGCGGATGGGGTGGCGAAGAACTCATCGCCGGCAAGGCGAAGATGAGTGACCAAGACTGGATCGCTCTTGGCGCGATCGAGGACGACGTCGAATATGCAGCCCGGTTCAAGGACATGTTCGGCCTCGAAATCCACGGCTGATCGTTACCTTCTCACCGTTGCGATGTAACACATGGCAAGCACCGCTGTCTTGGAGACAATGACCAGAGTGTCAATGACCGGGATGTCACCTGGTTGGTTCGAGGAGTCTCATAATGAAGCAACGTGTTGGTGTCCTACTTGTGGTGCTCGCTCTGTTCGGGTCCGCATGCAGCAGAGGAACAACCACGGTGACCGAGGGCTCGCTCGCTGACACCGACAGTGCTGATTCCAACAGTGCTGATTCCGACGCGACGCCAGCAACGCAGCAGCCAGAACCGATTGCCCCTGTCGATGAAACGCCCACACCAGCGCCGAGCGCAACGCCGGTCGAGCCAACTCCGGTACCCACGGTTGCGCCGGCAACCAGTTGGGCCGCCGACCTCGAGGTGGGTGACTGCTTCGACGATGCTGCGACCGTCGAAGGCGAGCAAGAGGCGGGTCCAGCAACCGACTGCCAAGGCGAACACGAATACGAGATCTTCATGATCGGCCGCTCTAGCGACCCGGCAGACGCCCCGTTTCCGACCGCTGAAGCGTTCACCGATGGGTTGTTCGACGATTTCTGCGATCCGGCAACGATCGAGTTCGCCGGTGCTCCGTGGGAGGTGCTGCCATTCGGCACCACTGTTTGGACGCCATCTGAGACTGACTGGCTGGCCGGTGACCGCACGTTCGCGTGCACGGCGCAGGCCGGTCTTCGTGACGAGAACAAGTACAAGGTCGGCACCGCTGCCGGAGGCACACTCACCACCGACGAAGGCATCGTGGCTCGTGGCACGGTCAGCGGGCAACGCGACTATTTCTTCTCATTCCAGGGCAGCACGTTGTATCCGCTGACGAACGGCGAGTTCGACGTGGCGAACACATCGCCCGAGGCGCTGAACGTCGCCTTCCTCTTTGCCGCTCCGCTTCAAGGCAGCGACGAGCCGGGTGCGGCGGCCTATAGCTATGACTATGACACCGGCAGAGCCACCCAACTCGATACCGGTCTCAATGGCTACGAAATTGCCAGCCCACGCTTTGCCGTCGAGCTACCGGCATTCATATTCGCAGCCCGCGAAACCTCTGACGACGACTGGGACATTTACGTGAGCCGCTCGGCCACCGGTGTTGTCGCGTTGACCGATAGCGATACCGACGATCAGTGGCCGACGATTACCCCTGACGGGTCCCAGATCGTCTACCAATCGGACGACGACATCTGGATCATGAATCTCGATGGCACCGACAAACGCCAACTGACAACCGATCCAGGGGGCGACTTCGAGTCCGCGGTGTCACCCGATGGATCGACGGTCGTGTTCGCGTCCGATCGGTCGGGCAACGACGACATTTGGATGATGAACATCGACGGGTCCGATCAGCGGAATCTCACAAATCATCCTGGCAACGAAGCGTGGCCATTCTTCAGTCGTGATGGCAGCCTCATCTACTTCCAAACCGACCGTCTGGGCGTCAGCTCGAACATCATGCTGATGGAATCCGACGGGTCGAATCCGTCGTATTACTCGTTCGAGTTCATGACCAATGCCGCACTGCTCCCCG
>JBDNHG010000877.1:0-8957 GCA_041688925.1 Acidimicrobiales bacterium
CTCGATGAGTCCGGCAAGATCGACCTCGGTGTTGGTCGACATATGGGTGGCCCGGGGGTCGCTCAGCGGAATCTTCTTCATGCGCCCATGCCTACCAGCAACAAACCCGGGTCGTGGGCGAACGTGCCGCGTTACTCTGACCGGCCCCAACGCAAATTAGGAGCGCAGCCCGCGATAATGGCGGGTCACACTCCTAATTTGCGTTCTGTTGGTCAGCAGCGTTGCGAGACAAGCAGGCCGAGCATCACTTCCTCAAGTCCGCATTCACGCAAGCAGGCACGTTGACCTACGACGACCAGTTGGTCGCCTTCAATTTGCGTTCTGTTGATCGCTCAGAGGCGAGGGCGGCGCAGATTGGGGCGCCGGTCATCTGCTCTGCCCAGTAGAAGTGCCGCTCGGGTTCAGATCGAGGAAGACGTAGTCGCCGACTGAGGTCTCGAGCAGATCGAGTGACGCATAGGCGAGTCCGCTGTCGCTCACTAGAGCCTTATGGCCCGTCCCCAACTGTTGGAGCCAATGGCTGCAGACGATGCAGATCGGGGTCTGGAGTTGGACTCTGATCATTGCTCCAGGTCGGGTTCGTCACATTCGGCTGCGATCGCGGATCGGACCATGTGGTGGAGCTCAACCACTGCCGCCCAGTCCCGACCTGTGGGGCGTATTGGGAGACCAACAGTGACAACGGCGCGACCCCTCTGTGGGCGCGCCCGTGTGGGGGCCAGAATAGCTCGGGTGCCGCGTATGGCGATGGGCGTAACCGAGACACCGGCCTGGGCAGCGATGGTGAATGCACCCAGATGGAAGGAACGCAGGCCGGGGTTCGAGTCGAGATGACCCTCGGGAAACATCATCACTGTGGCGCCGGACGCGGCGAGCTGCGTCAAGCGCTCGGTATCGCCGACGCTGCGCACGCGATCGTGGCGCTCGACGAAGCGAACCCCCAAACGCCGTAATGCAAAACCGAAGACCGGTTGGTCCTTCAGCACCTCACGCCCGACGAAGGTCACACGCGTCGGTAGAAGGGCCTGGAGCACAAGGGCGTCGATCCAGCTCGGATGGTTTGCGACGACGAGTGTGGCGTCGGCTGGAAACCGCTCCGGGTGTCGAAGAATCAGTGGCACCCCGATGACCCGAGCCAGACCACGCAAACCGCGTTGGACAACACGGCGGCGCCGGTCCTGTCCGGGCACGACCGCAACCAAGATCATGTACACGGGAGCAGCGAGCGCAATGACACACCACGTATACCCGGCCCAAATATCTTCGCCGGCTCGGCGTGCCATGCGTCGGATCCAGGCACGCGACCGTGACACGCCCATGCGAGTGAGGCCGAGGACTTTGCGTCGGCGCGATGTAAGCAGCGAATCAGTCACATACCGCTCTCGCGCTGTGGTTCGACGGATCTTGCCACTGGATGTTTTCGGCACGGTTCCGGGAGAAACCAGTTTGACGTCATCGGGCGCAACGCCAACCAGATCAACACACGTGGCAACGACCAACTCCTCTAGCTCGGCTCGCTCTGACTCGCCAGTCAGTCGGGTCTCTGCCAGCACCACCAGTCGTTCGCGCTCACCGTCAAGAGGAAACGCAGCGAACACCGCGACGCAACCGGTCCGCACATCGGACAGTGCACCGACGGCCTCTTCGATTTCTGCCGGGTGAAGGTTGCGACCGGCTCGGACGACGATGTCCTTCACCCGACCAGTGACATAGAGATCGGCTGAGGCGATGTAGCCGAGATCGCCAGTATCGAGCCAACCGTCCGCGAACAATGCCCGGGTGGCGGTGGGATTGCGCAGATAGCCCGCCGTCGCGGAGGGGCCTCGAAAGAGGATCCGACCCTGGTGGCGGTCGGGTAACACCGCCCCGGTGTCGTCAACGACCCGTACCTCGTGGTCCGGGAGTGGTCGTCCGCATGCGACGACCCGTAGAGCGTCAGCGTCAGCGTCAGCGTCACCTGGTGGGTAGGGTTCCGCGATGCCGTCACGGACGAATCGTTCGCGGTTGATCCGGTCGATGAGAGGGCCGCGACCCGGTAGCGGGAAGGTAAGGCCTACCGATGACTCGGCGAGTCCATAGACGGGTACGAGCGCCTGATTCCGGAACCCAAACGGGCCGAAGCGTTGCGAGAAACGGTCGAGGGTGTCAGCGCTCACTGGCTCGGCACCATTGAAGGCCAGCCGCCAGCGCGACAGGTCGAGGCCCTCGATTTCGCTGTCCTGTACCTTCGAGACGCAGAGTGAGTACGCGAAGTTGGGACCGGCAGAGAGTGTGCCGCCGTGCTCATGTATGGCCCACAACCAACGAGAAGGTCGGGTGAGGAAATCGACGGGCGACATGACGACCAGCTTCATACCGACGGTGAGACTTCCGAGCCATGCGCCGATGAGACCCATGTCGTGGTAGAGCGGCAGCCAGCTGACAAACACGTCGTCGGGCCGAACATCCAAGTGCGAAACCATGGCCCGAATGTTTGCCAGAAGGTTCGCATGTGTCAGCACAACACCTTTGGGCGCACCGGTCGAGCCAGACGTGTATTGAACCAGAGCCGTGTCATGAGGACCGCGGGGTACCGCCGGACACGGGCCGGGGTGACGCAGCTCATCGACCGTGACGACGCCGCGAAGTGTGGGTACCTGCGAGCGGAGAAGGTGCTGCATTGGTTGGGCTTCGGGCACGGTGACCAGTAAGACGGCCCGGGCATTCTGCAGGATTCCAGCCTGTCGCCGGAGATGCTCGGCCAATTGGGATCGGCGCGTGGGCGGATAGATGGGAATGGGGACTGCACCGGCCATGAGCACTCCCATGAACGTCTCGAAGTACTGGCGTCCCGAGGGCAGCACCAACGCCACGTTCTCACCAGGGACCACACCCTGATCGATCAGTCCGTTTGCGACTGCCGCAGCACCCGAGCGCAGCCCGCGGTACGTGAGGATGGACTCCACTCCCTGCCGATCAAGAATCGTGATGTGGCTTCGATCAGGCTGCCGGTCACAGTGCCAATCGAGGACTTGCATCAGTGTCTCGCCCTCGGCCGGACCACGCCCCTCATCTTGCTCGACGGATACCGGCGGAGGCATGGGTGTGGCTCGATGCGGGCCGTGAGAAGGCCGGGCTTGGCGCAATGCGACAACCAGATCGCGCGGGGTCTCAGCCGCGGAAAGTACATCGGCCGCCAGCACAGCACCGGTACGATCCTCAAGCCGGGCGACCAGTTCATTCAGCTCGAGGCTTCCGAGCCCGATCCGATCGAAGCTGTCGTCGAGATCAATAGTCTGTAACCGGCTAGATCGACGCAGCTCTTTGCGGATCTCCGCCAGTTCGGCCAGAACCACTTCGTTCAGCGCCGCCACATCGACAGCGGGGTCATTCAGCGGGGGATTGCTCGACATAGAACGGGCCTCCTGGGATGAGTTGGTTTTGGGGACCGGTAGCTACGGTTCGGCCTGAGCCCTAGATCGATCACGACCACGTTGTTCTGGTCGGGTGACGGAAATGACATGGAATGCTCCTCATCGTGTCGAGTGAACCTCTGTGTGAAGTGTGCAACGCGAGCATCACGAAGTTCAGAGCCCAATGTCACATCCTGGACACATCGATACGCTGAGGCGGACGGTTCGGAACCGAATACCAGGAATCGGCACTTGAGCCCCTTGGCCCCCCGTGGCGGAAGCTGCAATATGGGGTCACCTGGCGATTTCACTTTTGGGGATCGTTGCAATTGCAACGATTTAGGTTTGCCGAGGAGGCACGATTCGTGATTCTTGAGTTCCATCTGAAGGTCGTGCCTGTAGGGGTCTCCTGAGCAGCGGTGTCAGATCGGACATTTGGTCTTCTACTAATCATCGTTAGAGGAAGTTGAGTGCCTCTCGGCTTCCAGTAACTCGTCGTATCTGGCTTCGCACCTCAACGCTTCGCACCTCAACCTAGCGCTCAGCCATGAAGCTGGACTGCCGATCAGCGCCATCCGTGGTCGATCGGTTACGGCTGGTGAGAATTTGCCGCGTTAGCGGAAGCTGAGATGTCCGATTTGGCACCGTTACCCTCGGGACCCCATGTCGGACAATGAGGACCGGGCACGGGGCGTGATGAGCGGCGTACTCCATCACTGATCCGTGAATGAGGCGCTGGAACCAGCCCTTGTCGCTTCCTCCGACGAGGAGCAGGTCGACGCCGCGCTCGGCGGCGAGGCGACAAAGGACAGGGCCAGCGTTGGATCCCTCGATCATCTCGGACGTCGCTGGCGCTCCGACTGCGTCGAGCGTCGAGCGTCGGCCGAAGCGCAGCGCGTCCCTGCCGCTCGTCTATCAGGTGTTGTTCGTCGGCCTCCTCCACGGTGATCAATGGGCCCTCGAAGCCTCCGGCCATGTCCATCGGGTTCTCCGTCTCCGGAATCACTGTGATCACGACGATCTTAACGTCGGGGTGGAGAAGGCCGAGCGTGTGCCGCCTCGACCGCACCGGGACTTCCGTCTGTTGCGAACAAGCCTGGGCCGTTCGGTCAGGCAGCGGGGGATGCGGAGAGGTGGGCGGTTTCGCTGATCTAGAGCCCGACAGCGGCCGCCCACTTCGCACAGCCGGGTAAGGCTTGTGGTGGCGTATCCGTTGGCTTCGTACCGCTGGATCTGCTGTTCGGCTATGCCGAGTTCTTCGGCGAGGCGTCGCTGGGACCACGCCCGGGCGATTCGGGCTTGGATCAGCAGCTTCGACACGTCAGCGAGCGAGTCCGCGGTGAACAACGTCGGTGCCGTCAAGAGCGACGGGGCGAAGAGCGAGTATATTCAGACAAGTCATGCTGAACAGGCTCGGTAGGTGGTTGGGTTCGCTCCTGCGATCGATCGTCGACCGGATCGGGAGCCGACGCCGCGAGCCGGAAGGCGGTCCAGCCGACCATGCGGTCGCAGCCGGGGACCACCAACCGGTCGAGGTGAACGACGAGACCCGGGGTCGCCTGGCCGAACTGATAGGGCGCACCCGAGAGGAGCTGTCGGAGGTCACGGTTCGCCTACAGCGTCTCGAACCACCTTCGATCCGCCCCCGGCTCGGCGAACTCACTGACGACGTTCGGGGGCTGCTCCGTAGTCGAATGTGGTTGCGGGTCCTCATCGGCGGGGCTGTTGGCGTGGGGCTTGGCCTCGTCCTATCTCCTGAAGGCGTCGGCGTGCTCGACCCGTCGGAGGTGGAGGAGGTGGGCGGCTACATGGCGTTGCCGGGAGACATCTTCCTCGCTCTGCTCGAGATGATCGTCGTCCCCCTCGTCGTGTCCTCGATTGTGCTCGGCGTCTCGTCGGCCGGCGATCCGGCCGTCCTCCGCCGCGTCGGCAGCCGGACGCTCGCCTATTTTGTCTCGACAACTGCGATCGCGATCTCAATCGGGTTTGCCGTCGCGCTACTCATCCGTCCGGGCGATCGACTCGACCCGAACGTCGCCGCCCGCATGCAGGTCCTGGCGGGAGACGCAGCCGCAGTCGGGGACCAGGGCGAGCCCGACGGCGTTGCCGACCGAATCGTGTCGCTGGTTCCCAGCGATCCGCTCGGCGCAGCCCTGGATCAGAACTTGCTGCAGCTGGTGGTGTTTGCCATCCTCGTCGGCGTCGCCATCCTCGCCATCGAACGGCGGCACGCCGACCCCGTACTCGCGATCGTCGACAGCGTCCAAGAGATCAGCCTGAAAGTCGTCAGCTGGGCGATGCGGCTAGCCCCGTACGCCGTCGCCGGGCTACTCGGCAAGCTGACGCTCGAGATCGGGTTCGACGCGCTGGCGGGAACCGCCAGCTACGTGGCGACGGTCCTCGCTGGACTGGCACTCATGGTTGTCGTCTACACCGGACTCGCTCGCGTGATAGGGGGAATCAGTCCTGGCCGGTTCCTGCGGGCGGCGCGCGACCCCCAACTCCTCGCGTTTTCGACATCGAGCTCCGCATCGGTCATGCCGATGACCATGCAGGCCGCCCAAGATGGGCTCGGCGTCCGGCCCTCCACCACCCGCTTCGTGGTGCCGCTGGGCGCAACCGTGAACATGGACGGCACCGCGCTCTACCAAGTCGTGGCGACGCTCTTCCTCGTTCAGTTCTACGACATCGACGTTGCCACCCCTGGGCTGATCGTGCTCGCGCTCACCGTGGTCGGCGCCTCGATCGGAACGCCGAGCACTCCGGGCGTGGGGATAGTCATCCTCGGCACCATTCTGGCCGACGTCGGAGTTCCCGCTGGAGGAATCGCCCTCGTGATCGGCGTCGACCGAATCCTTGACATGAGCCGGACGGTCGTGAACGTCACCGGAGACTTGACCGCATGTCTCGTGCTCGAGCGATGGGTAGGCGACGCGCTGCCAGACGACACGAGAACCGCATCGGTCGCACCGGACGAGCCGCCGACAGGGTCAGGCGTGCCAACATCGTCCCGCTCGGCCGCGCCCTGACAGGCGACCGACGTGCTCAACGAGCCAGCCCGGGATGTGTCCGCTACCCGACCAGCGGTGAAGCTGGCCGGGTCAACATGTTGAGGGCTGCGCTGGTCCAGCAGCGTCGACCGCTGCAAGCAGCACCGACCTTCTTCGAGCGTTGATCCTGTCGGGCATTGGGTGTGGACTATCGGGTGGAAGTTGATCTGCGCAGCGTTGCTCAGGGTCTGGTCGAGCTCCACAGTGACATCGCACGAGGCGTCGTTGATGACCGCTGGGGTGAGGATGCCAGGATCGGCGTCGGGTGTGCGTCGCATCTCCTCCGCTTGAGCGAACCGGGGCCAGACCCCGGCATCTTCACCTGGGACCAAGGCTCAGAAATGGCTGACCACATCACGTTCGCGATGAACACCGGAATCGACGTCTACTTCTGCGACCCACACGCCCCATGGCAACGCGGAACCAACGAAAACACCAACGGCCTACTCCGCCAATACATGCCCAAAGGCACCGACCTCAGCGTGCACACCCAAGCCAACCTCGACGCCTTCGCCCACAGCCTCAACACCCGACCACGCCGAACCCTCCAATACATGACACCATTAGAAGCACTAACCCAAGTGTTGCGCTGACCCTCAAAGAACAACCTGGGGACATCACTATTCACTCAGGTGGCGTTGACCATGCTCGAGCAGTGCTGGGCCAAAAGGTGAGCAGCTGCCGCCTAGTGTTGGTCGGATCCCACCACTACACCCGCGCCCGCGAGCACCTCCTTGCACTGGCGGACGAACCCTTGCCCACCTCCGACTGGCGACCGTGTGCGCTGGCGTTCGTTCCCCGCGATCCGAATAATCGCGAAAACCTGCTGACCATGGCGTCGTGGCTCGAGGGCGGTTCCGGCTTCCTCACCGCCATTCGCCTCCTCGAAGGAATCGGACCCGTGCATCGGCGCGACGCCGCAGCGGTGCAGCGTGATCTCGCCGTCGAGGTCGCCAAGATCATGCCGAGCGCATCGGCGCGGGCTGTGCTCGTCGCCGACGCCGACGTGGGCGTCCAGACGCTCATGCAGGCTCACGGTCTGGGGTCAATCACGCCCAATCTGGCCCTGTTCGGAGTCCGCGATCTGCGAGCATCCGCTCAGGATCGACAGGCCTACGGTCGCATGATCCAGAACTGCATTCGATTCGGCGCCAATGTGGCAGTGCTGAACGTGCGAAGTCACGCGTGGACCCGCTACGTGGCGCAGCCGAGCGATCAGCGGACGATTGCACTGTGGTGGTCAGACGATCGCGCCGGCCAACTCATCACCCTGCTCGCATGGCTGTGCACCCGTCACCCCGACTGGCAGTCGGCCAAGATCACCGCCTACGTCCCCAAGCTGGATGGCACCCATGTCGACGAGGACCCCGAGCGGGTGAAGCAGATCTTGGCCGCGGCCAGGATCAAGGCCGACGTGGTTGGTGTCGACGAGTCACCTGCCGCCTTTACCACAGCGCTCGGCGGGGCGACGCTCGCGCTGGCGCCGCTCAACGTGCGCCGCGGTATGGCCATGGGGCCGTTCGAAACGCCGCTCGGCATGCTTATCGAAAGCCTCCCGTTGGCGGTGCTGGTCCTGGCAACGAACGAGGTCGCCCTCGACGTGGAACCAGACGAAACCGTCTTGGCGAAACTCGCTCGGGTGCGGCGCCAAGTGCAGGCGGCCGAGGAGCGCGCCGCCGAACTAGATGCCGAGGCTGCCCGACTGCTGGTCGAGGACGAACGGTTGCGCATGGCCAGCGAAGCAGATCCCGACGACGCTCGCCTGCGCAAGGAGTATGAGCGCCGAAGCGACCGCCGCCTCTCGCGCCTATGTCGATGCGCGTGTGCGCTGTCAGGCGCTCAGTGACAATGCTGGTGCCTTCGCCGGAGACCTGACCGGCACCGAGTTCGATCCCGACGTCTGGCGCACGTCATCGGTGCGCCAGGATTCAGCGAGCGACTGAATTGTCCTGGCGCCTGGCGCCAGGACAATTCGCTCCGGTGGCCGATGCGGTGTCACATCGGACGTGTACTCGGTAGACGTTCGGTTGCGGCCGCGGTCGGACCCGGCGCTTTTGGACAGCGCCGGCGGCCTGACCGGCACGCTGACGAAGTTTCCGACCGAACGAGTCCTTGGCGAAGACGCTGCCTAGCAAGCTCATCAACCGTGAGCTGACGTCGACTTCGCTGGGAGTGGCGTTGTCAGCCCTCTATGAGCGGCAAGAACCGGGCATCGGAGAATGGCTGATACCCATCGGGCCAGCAGCTCTCGAGTCGACAAAGTACTCGCATATGCGAGCTGCTTGAATCTGGATTCAGATGCTCGACAAATACTTGGACTGCGCCCTCGCCACACTCGTCCCAAACTTCATGGACGTAGCTGGCAAGGTAGTCGGGTATGTGCCCGAGCATCTGCTTTCCATCGACAACACGGACAGCGAGGGGGTTCACCGGGTTATCTCGATCAGCTTGCAACGACAGCCGCTGGCCAGCCACGAGAGTGTCAACATGTTGCTCGGCTCCGTCGTTGTAGCGC
>JBDNHG010000878.1:0-2850 GCA_041688925.1 Acidimicrobiales bacterium
GCACCACTGGTTGGGTGCGAGTCGTGCCGCACTTGTGGTTCGAGCCCCGTTCGAGCCAGCTATCGCGCCGGTGTGAGGTCTCGATCTATGGTTTAGTTCTCGAGATTTCCCATGAGTTCGAGGTCGCTGTAGAGGTCGTCGAGCCTCGACCTGATGAGCCTGAGCCTGTCGCCACGACACGGCGCCGCCAGGATGCCATATTGGTCGAGTGTGGCGCACGGCGTGCGGTTCGCGAGCTGCCATGAAGCGGACTCGACCTCGTCGGCCCAAACGGTTTCGGGAACCGATTGCAGTCGTCGGAGGCGGGTGCCCAGCTCGACCAGGTCGTCGAACCGTTGGCGCGCATCTCGAATCAGTTCGCGGTCAGCGTCACCCGGAGACTCGACCGCTAGTTCTTGGACCATCGCTCGTGGATATGGCGCGTCATCGAGCCATTCGACGACCTCGAGGCGCGAGATGCCTGACGCCACGACAGCGGCGCGCCCATCGTCATGACGTTGATGGTCATCAACGTGCGCAATAGTGCCGATGTCAGTGCGAATCTCGCCGCCGCCGACCTCAGAGCCTCGGCTTATCAGCACCACGCCAAACCGTCGGTCGGTTTCGAGCACCCGATTCAGCAACTGCTGATAGCGAACTTCGAAGATGTGCAACGGCAGGACACCGCCAGGGAACAACACCGATCCGAGCGGGAACATCGGCATCTCGATCGGCTCACTCGATGATTCGACCATGCATACCTTCCGTGCCTGTCAGCTGCCGTGTCGACCTAGTCGCCGAGCCCGGGAGCCTCGACGCTAGTGGACAGGCGCAGTGTGTCGACCAGCTCTACGAGTGCTTGTTGATACGCAAGGTCCTTGTCGGTCGGACCACCGGGCCGATTGATGATCGAGGCAATCGTGACCCGACTCCCCTCGCCGACGGTTCGCGCAACGAATCCGCTTGCGTCGATTTCGATGCCACCGACCAGCCGCAAGTCTGCTGCAAGGTCGACGTCGCTGAACCGGCCATCGAAGACGCCGGGGAGGTTGTATGCTGGCAGGCTGTCCAGGGTGGGATGCCCATCGGGAATCGTGTCGGCAGTCGTTGCGAGCTGGTCGCATGATGTGCCACCAAATGGATCGATGCCACTGCCATCACGGAACGGCACCGGAACATCGACACCTTGGTCTTGGAGCAGCTGCTGGATGGCGCGCCCGCCGGCCTGAGTGGACCCGACCCCGCTGGCGGCGACGCCCAACTCCTTGACGATCATCACGCCTGCGGTTGCGTCGTTGTCCGCGAGCGTTTGCAGGACGATGTCGCGAAGTGGCGGTGAAGAGATCTGGGCAATGACGACGAGCGTGGGCAATTCTTCGTCTGCACCCAAGGTGCGGTACGAGTCAAAGACCTGCACATCGGTGTCCCACAACTCGTCGGCGAACCGTTCGGCGGCCATGGTCGCCGGCTGTTCTGCAGCGATTGCCACGGCGACGTCTGGCACGGCTCTCTGGGTGAATCCACCATTGAGCAGCAATGCCGACAGCGGGCCGACAGCGCCGCTCTCTGCATACTCGGGCGGCCAGCCCGGAAGCGACCGCTGATCGTCGTAGCGCCGTTCGATTCCGATCACGCCACCATCAATCCGCAATACCCCGGCGGCGGTCACATTCGCAGCCAGATCTTCGATTGCGGTTCGCGTGCCGTGCACTGGACGAAAACCAAGCGAGTACTTATACGACATCAGCACCGGGTCGCCTCCGCCGTCGAGATACACGCCGTTGAAGATGCGTCCGTTCAGGTCGGGAAGTTCGGTCGCCAAGACTTGGGTCGTGTAGCGATAGTCGGCGCCGAGGAAGTCGATCGCCGCATGACCGGTGATCAGCAGTTGCGCATAGGAGGGAACGAGCGGTCGATCGCTGCGCTGCTCGAGCACCGGCTGGCCGTCGACGAACACGCTGACGCAAGAAAGCCCCCCGGGGTCAGACGGCAGGCTCGCCAGCGCTTCGGCCAATCGTTCTTGGTGCGCGGTCGACGTCGCAAAGTCGCCAAGGCGCCGAACCGACACAAGCGGTGCACTCAGGCTCTGCGCCGGCGCCGATGAGGCAGATGATGCGGAGGCGCGTTCGACCTGTTCGAGTTCGTTCGCCACGATCCAGGCAACGATCGCCGCTGTGAGCAGCATGACCGGAAGCACGAATCGCCCCAGATACGACCGAAGCGGACGAACAGCGGTCATGGGTGCTTTCTCGCTGGCCGATATGGTCGGGACATCGGCGCCACACTACCTGGAGGCATTCATGGAAATCATTGCCGCGCTCTTCATCGACGAGATCAACATGCGCCAAGTGGCCGGGCCCGCCACGCACATCGATCTCACCGGCGTCCAGTTTTCTGCTGCCGCCCCAACTCCGCTTCCGCTCACCTGGGCTCCGCACCTGGTCGTACTGGTTCGTAATCCGCCCGACGGCCCCGAGTCCGGCATACTCGAAGTCGTCTACAAACGAGACGGTGAACAGATTGCTCGCAATGTGCAACCGCTGTCGACACCGCAGGGCAAGTTCGACTACCGACTGGTGCGCGGCGAAATCGACTTCGACGACTACGGCACGATCGAGGCCCACTGCCGCATCGGCACCGAAGGCCATGCCATCGTCGTCCCTTATACCCTTCTCCCTCCCGAAGCCCAGGAACCTTCCGCCGCCGAGTAGCGACGGGCTCCGCAGGAGGGCCACGCAAACGTTGACGGTCGCGACACGAGTTGTAGGGTGAGCGCCATGACTGCTTCGAGCATTGAAAAGCAGGCTGTTGCGACGATCGCAGGCCTGTCTATGGACGCACCACACGCCGCCAAGTCGGGCCACCAAGGCA
>JBDNHG010000879.1:0-5010 GCA_041688925.1 Acidimicrobiales bacterium
CGAGGAGCAAACGGGTGCCTGCTGCGCTATGCCTTGGGCGACGAGCACTCGTTGTCGTTGGCCGCCAGAGAGTTCTTGGATGGGGCGGCGTCGGTGCGCGATGAGGCCAACTCTTTCCAACGCACTGTCGATGGCGACGGTTGTGTGCCGGCGCTGGGGCGCATGCGACCGCTGATCAGCGCGAAGAGCGTGGACTTTCCGGCACCGTTGGGGCCGATCACCGCGGTGACGGTGCCAGGCTGGATGAACAGACTGATCTTGCGGAGTGCGAGAGTTCGGCGGTGATGCGCATCGACGCTGCGGAGCCGTATGGATGGCGGTTCGCTGCGGCCTGACCTGGCTGCGGAGCAGTGGTTGCGTGTGTGGCGCTCTGGTGGCATTCCGAGAGTAACAGTAATGGGAGTCAGTCTCACTTCGGCGGAGTCAGCTGCAGGTCGCGCAGGTTCCGAGGAGATCGAGGCGATGGGTGTCGACGTTGAATCCGGCGTGGCTGGCGGCTCGCTGGAGGGCTTGGTCGAGCGTGCTTTCGGTCCGGGTGTTCAGTGAGAAGTCGGTTACGTCGCCGCAGGTCGAGCAGATGAGGTGGTGATGGTGCTCGGTGATGTGCTCGGCGAGTTCGTAGCGGGAGAACTCGTCTGTGGTGACGATCCGGGTGACGGCGCCGACCTCTTCGAGAATCGTCAGGTTTCGATAGACGCTCGATTGGGGCAGTGTCTCGTCCGCGGCGAGGATCTGGGTGATGGTCAGGGGTCCGTAGCCAGCTTGAAGGGCCGCAACCAGCCGTCGACGGCCGCTGGTGTAGCGCTGATCGGCGTGGCACAGCAGGGCGGAGACGTCGTCGTCGACTTCGTTTGTGGACATCTATTTCACGCTATCTGAGAATGGGAACGACGGAGATGACTCAGAATCTGGGGTCCGTGTCAGTGCGTGTGGTGCGGGTCGTCGAGAATCAGTTCGTCGCCGACGCGGATGAATCGGCCACCGAAGGCTCGCCGGAGGTGTTCCTCGGTGAGTACCGCTGCGGGCGGCCCGACCGCGATCGGCGTAGTGTCGAGTAGAAGGACTTGGTGGCATCGTCGGGCGTCGTCGAGGTTGTGGGTGGTCATGACGACGGTTCGCCCTGCTGCGGCTTCTTCGTCGATGACGTCGAGGATGAGAGCGCGTGAAGTGACGTCAAGACCGGTCACTGGTTCGTCGAGTAGGAGGACGTCGGTGTCTTGGGCCAAGCCCTGAGCGACCAGCACTCGTTGGCGTTGACCTCCGGACAGGTCGTGGAGTTGGCGTCGGGCGATGTCCTCGATCGCCATCCGAGCGAGCGCACCGTCAATGGCGTCTCGGTCCACCGACCGGAACCACCGGAACAGACCAAGGGTCGGGTAACGCGCCAGCGACACGGTTTCGCGGGCGGTGATGGGCAGGCTCCTGTCGACGTCGGTCGACTGCAACACGAGGGCAGGAGCGGCGCCGGTGACATGCGTCGAGCCGGCGGAGGGTTGCACCGTCCCGGCCAGGGCGCCGAGCAGTGTGGACTTCCCCGAGCCGTTCGGGCCGATCACTGCCAGTGTCGAACCGGCCGGCACCACCAGATCGACACCCGACAAAGCAACCGTGTCGCCGTAGCGAACATCGAGGCCGTCGGTGGTGATTGCTGGTGACACCCGCTCCAGCGTAGATCGAGGAAGGAGTGAAACCGATTCTCATTCCAGGTTGTCGCGTTGCTGGTCGTTGTCTAAAGTGTGATAATGATAATGATAGTGATTCTCAGTTTAGGGGACTTCTCATGATGCGATCCTCGTCCCGAACTTTCGCCGCGGTTCTCGCCACGGTCGCCCTCGTGCTCGCAGCGTGTGGCGACGGGGATGAATCAACTGGCGCCTCGGGAGGTGATCGCCCGACGGTGGTGGTGACCACCAACATCCTCGGTGATGTGGTCGAGAACCTGGTCGGTGATGAGTTCGACGTTGTGACGATGATGCCGGTCGGGACAGATCCACATGATTTTCAGGCGTCGGCACAAGAGGTCGTCCAGATTGGTGAGGCTGACGTGGTGATCGTCAACGGTGCTGGGTTCGAGGAAACGATTCTCGATGTGATCGAGTCCGCCGAGGCAGACGGCGTGCCCGTCTTCGAGGCCATCAGTGAGGTCGAGACCATTGAGTTCGGTGGCGAAGAGGGCCACGATGACGAAGAGGGCCAGGACGACGAAGAGCACGGCCAGGATCATGAAGGTGTTGATCCGCATTTCTTTACCGACCCGGCCAGGATGGCGCGTGCCGCCGACGGGATCGTCGCGTTTCTGATTGCCAACGTCGATGGCGTTGACGGGGCTGCGTTGGAGGCCAACGCCGCGGCTTACATCGCGGATCTCGAGTCCCTCGACGCCGAAGTCGAGAGGCTGCTGGCGGCGATCCCGTCGGATCAGCGGGTGCTCGTGACCAATCACGAGGTCTTCGGATACTTCGCTGACCGCTACGGCTTCGAAGTCGCCGGGACCGTCATCCCGAGCGGCTCCACCGCCGACGGCGCCAGCGCCCAGGCGCTGGCTGAACTGGCCGAGGTGATCGAACATGAAGGTGTCCGGGCGATCTTTGCTGACACTTCCTCCTCTGACGAGCTCGCTGCCACGCTGGCCGATGAGGTCGGCGACATCGAGGTGGTCGAGCTGTTCTCCGAATCGCTCGGCACCGACGACTCCGACGGTGCCACCTATCTGGACATGGTCCGCACCAACGCTGGGCGCATCGTTGACGCGCTCGCCGGCTGAGATCGGGTCCCCGCAGTGGACTATCTCTTTGATGCGTTCGAGCCAGCGTTCATGCAGCGTGCCCTGATCGGCAGCCTCGTCGCTGTGGTAGCGACATCGCTGGTTGGTACCTGGGTCGTCCTCCGTGGGCTGGCGTTCTTGGGCGACGCGCTGGCGCACGGGGTGATTCCCGGGATAGCGCTTGCGGTGCTGTGGGGGTTCAGCCCAATTATCGGCGCCTTCGTGGCCGCGCTGGTGATGAGCGGGCTCGTGAGCGTTGTGTCCACTCGCACCGTGGTCCGCGAGGACACGGCGATCGGACTGTTGTTCGTTGGAATGTTGTCGTTGGGCATCGTCATCGTGTCGAGGGCCCGGTCATTCTCGACCGAAGTCACCGCCTTGTTGTTCGGCGATGTTCTCGGTGTCACGGTCGGCGATATCCGTACCCAAATCATCGCCACTGCCGTCGTCGCACTCACCACCGTCGTGTTGTATCGGCCCTTCCTTGCGCTCACGTTCAACCGGGCAAAGTCCCAGACACTCGGGATGCGGCCGCGCCTCGCACAGACCGCACTGTTGGCCCTTCTCGCGTTGAGCATCGTGGCCAGCTTCCAGGCCATCGGCACCCTGCTGGTGTTCGGTCTGCTGGTCGGCCCTCCCGCCACCGCGTCGCTGCTCGTGCATCGGGTCCCGATGATCATGGTGACCTCCATGGCGCTCGGCGCTGTGGCCGTCGTCGCGGGATTGGTGGTGAGCTTTCATCACGGCACCGCCGGCGGCGCAACGATCTCGGGTTTCAGTGTCCTGCAGTTCTTCGTCGTGCTCGTCGTCCGCGAGACTTCTGTGGCTATGCGCCGTCCATCGCTACCCGCCCCCTTGCGTGAAGGCACGAACCCACCCAAGCGATCCGAAAGGGTGTCTGAGGAGTCATGGATCTTGACGACTATCTCGAAACGGTCTCGTTGATCGGCTGCATCGGGAACATCACCCATCGGCTGACGTTGCGGGTCGACGGCACGGTCGGGGTGCGGGCTGGAAACGTCGAGGTGATCATCGATCCCTCAGACCGCACTGTCCGTCCCTGTCGCAATCTCGGGCGCGGCGAATACAGCCACGACCAGGTGATCGACGCGGCACGCACACTGGCGCAAGGCAGCCAGTAGACGGGTTCAATGCCGCTACCGGCGGGATCAGTCTGAGTGCTCCTGTCGGGTTGGATGAAGCGGCTCGGTAGTCAGATTCGTTCCACAGCCGCGCCGCGCCGCGTTGGGCGCGGAGCGATGGCGCGACGTAGCCCAATGGCGTCACGGTCTCGGACGGCCACGGACATGGTCGGCGACAGCCGTGGGCCGTAGCGGGGCTCGGTCCGGACGCCGCATCCCGGCGCCGCTCAGGTCGGTGCCCAGGCGAAGTGGGGCTGGCCCGTCGACGCTATGAACGGTTGTAGTCTGCGGTGGTGACGAGTGCCGGTTTGCAGCAAGCATGCCCGACGGCTGTCGGGATCGAGCTCCGATGGACGCAGACCACGCTCCGCTTGGTCATACGCACAGCCCTGGGCATGAACACGGTCTCGCGGGTGGCTGGCAGATCTGGGTTCGTGACCGGACTCTCGCGGGGTGCTCGCTGGCGTCGTCGTGGCCGCCGTCGCGACGATAGTGGGGGTGATTGCTCTGTGGCCCAGGGCTGCGGGCCGCCAAACGGCGATCGCCAAGGCTGACCAGGTCGGGCTGGTCACCGACCGCCTGAGCGCGACCGTCGAGGCAAGCGGTCATCTGGGTTGTTGCGAACCCAAGCGACGACGCCATGCAGTGGCGCACCCGGCTAGGCATCGGTGAGGCTCATCCGCCGATGGTCGCAACTGCGCGCAGTCACGTGCGAGTCAATGCCGCGGTGCTCATTTTGGCCGCCTTTTTGTTCTGGCCGGGCTGGAGTCGTACCGTCGTCATCGCGTTCTTCGTTCTCGGTGCCGTCGTCGAGGCACTGCTCGATCTGCCCGAAGCCCGGCGTGTGGCCCGCGCCAATGATGTGGTCGTGGCGCGAACGGAACCGGTGACCCGACGACCTCGTTACCTGATTGCCGGCGTGGTCGCCCTGCTTGCGCTCATCGCAGCAGGCTTTGCCACCGGCGCAACAGTCGAGGCTGCTGCAACAGGCACGCAATGCAATGGTTCTGTCGAACTGTGTGATCGGCGAATCGACGAGGTCGTGTTCGCCGGCTCGCACAACTCGATGTCGTCATCGGATCTCGGCTGGGACCTGGCGTTGCA
>JBDNHG010000880.1:0-3868 GCA_041688925.1 Acidimicrobiales bacterium
GACTACCGCACAGGCACGCTCGCCGAGACGTTCGTCTGCCGTCGCGACGACTGCGACCTGAGCAACGGACGGGTGAGCGTAGAGGAGGGTCTCGATCTCGACGACGGGGATGTTCTCTCCGCCGCGGATGATGACATCCTTTGACCGGCCGGTTATGCGGATATAGCCGTGCTCGTCGAGTCGGGCGAGGTCGCCGGTGTCGAACCATCCGTCGGTATCTGTGGCGTTGAGATGGGGGCGCTTCAGGTAACCACCGGAGTTCGAGCAGGACCGCACGAGCAGGCGCCCGGTGCCACCTATCGACAGTTCGGCGCCGACTGGGTCGACCACCTTGACCTCGGTGCCGAGGAGTGGGCATCCGTCGGTCTCGATCGATCGACTCGGATCGTCATCAAGCAGTGTCGTGGTGACCGTGCCGTTCTCGCTCATTCCCCACGCCGACACGATGTTCGTTCGAAGGACGCGTTGAGCACGTTCGACCAGAGGTCCCGGGATCGGCGCTCCGCCACACACGAAGGTGCGCAACGACGACACAGCGGTTCGAGTCGACGCTGCTTGGTCGGTGAGGTCGGTCAGGAACGGCGTGGATGCCATCGTGAAGCTGACGCTGTATTCGTTGATGAGATTTGCGGCGCGGGCCGGGTCCCACCCATCGAGCAACACCGACGAGCAGCCAAGGATCACGGGCATCATCAGCCCGTACATGAAGCCGGTTTGATGAGCCATGGGAGATGCCATCAGCACAACGTCGTCGTGGTCGAGACCCAGCCGTTCGGCGTACGGCACGATGTTGGAGTACAACGTGTTCGAGCTGTGCATGACGCCCTTCGGTTCGCCAGTGGTTCCCGAGGTGTAAATCAGTTGGGTGATGTCATCGGGAGTCGGTCCGCCAGCTTCCCGACTCTCGTCAGCCTCGAGTGGCCCGTCGACCGCCGTTCCGAGGAGTGCGTCGAAGCCGCCGGGCCCATCGTCGTCGACGGCGATGATATGTTTCAGGTGCGGTAGCTGGGGACGCAGACCGTCGTACATCGCTCGGAAGTCGTGGCCTCGAAACGTCGACGGAATAATGGCCACGGATGCTTCGCCATGGTCGAGCATGAAGCTGAGTTCACGCTCGCGGAAGATGTGCATGAGCGGGTTCATCACCGCACCGATGCGGGCACATGCCAGATAGGTCACCGTGAACTGCCACCAGTTCGGCAGCTGCACCGCAACAACGTCGCCCGCTCGAACGCCAAGCCGCTGCAGGCCATGCGCGGCGCGATCCGCGGCTTCGGCAACTTCGCGGTACGTCATCGACACGGTGGGGCCGTCAAGCCGCACGGCGGTGAGCGCGGTGCGATCCGGATGTGATTCGACCACAGCATCGAGCGAATCGTTGATCGTGCGATCAAGCCAGAGCCCGGCCGCGATCATCGCGGCACGGCGGATTGGAATATTGTCAGCGTCGAAATGCATGTGTGTCCCCGTGGCGCAACCTACAACAACCCAGACGCCGGGTTCGGGTAGAGCGAACGCTGTGTTCTGCAGCAGCACGCACAGAACGAGGAACTCAGCTCTCGTGCCGGGCCAAATCTCTGCAACAGTTGTGCTGTGCGCCATCTGTTGATCATCGACTCCGCGGGAAACGTGATGCTCGCCGACGTGGACAAGGACATCCGTATGCCGATCGGGGCGCCGCTAGCCGCTGATCTGCAGTCACGCGTGTCGACGGCCGCATGGTCGGAACCAGGACAGTGGACGGCCTGGTCTGTGGACTCAGACCAAGCCGATGGGCTTCGCCAGGTGCGACTGCACGACGAGGAGTTCGACCAGGCCAAGATGCTCGTCGAGTCGGTGAGCGCCTTCTACCTCTATCCCAGCCCGTGTGGCCGGCTGTTGAGCCACCTCTCCCTCGGCCCACTCGGCCTCGAACTTGGGGTCTCTGACATCGCCACTGGCGCGATCGACGTCATCGAGCGAGGCCAACCATTGTTCTGGTCTTGGTCACCCGACGCCGGTCAACTGGCCGTTCACGTCGAGGACCGGGTACTCATTTCCGACAGAACCGGAGCCTCGACTCGTCCACTCACCAACAACGCTGGCCCGTTCGTCACCCCATGGTGGCTTCCCGGCGGCGCCGTCTTGTACGCCGTCGATGACCGGATCGTGGCCGACAGCCCCGACGATGCCGTCACCACACTCGTCGCACAAGGTTCGACCGGGCGGTTCTCGCCCGATCCCGACGGCCGCCGCTTGGCCTATGTCGCCGCCAATGGTGACAGCGCAACGCTCATGATTCTCGACCTGGTGTCGCTCGCCACGACCGAGGCGACATCAGCACCTGTCATCGCGTTCTTCTGGTCACCTGACGGAAGCCGCCTCGCCGCACTCGTGTCGATCGGTGATGGATGGGTGCAGTGGCTCGTCATCGATGGATCCAACACGCTGCGCCTTTCGCCATTTCGGCCAACTCGTAGCTGGGCCGGAGCGGTCCTTCCATTCTTCGAGCAATATGCGCAGAGCCACACGCCATGGTCACCTGACAGTTCCTCGCTAGTAGCACCAGCCGTCGACGACAACGGCCGCTCTGGCGCCGCTATTCACGTCATTGATACGCCCAACGACACCCAGTGGATACCCGACGCCGAACTCGCCTGGTGGGCGTGATCGTCAAGTCGATGGCCGACCGGGCTAGGGACTCGGTGATCGGTCAGCTGGAGGTCATCGCAACTGCAATTCCTACTGATCGAGCAGCTGCGCCGAGGTCATTGTCACCCGTGACGAATACGAACTCCTCATCTATCGCCAGCGCTGCGGAAGCAAGATGAACTGCGTCGTAGCCTCGCAGGCGGTGGGTCTGGGCGAAGTCGCCAGCCGATCGGGCTAGGGACTCGGTGATCTCCACGAGGTCGAGTTCTGGCATGATCGAGTCGAGGTCGGCAACACATGTCGTCAGCTGACTGCTGGTGATCCTTTGCATCCGTTCGGCCTGAGCGAGAGCGGCCCTTGCCTCGGGGTAGACAAGCCGGGTGCCGATCACCCTGACGGACTCATTCCACAGCTGGATGCACCGCTCAGAAGTGGGTTCGCCGAGGACGAGGGGAATGACAGCAGACGTATCGAAATAGGAGATCACCGTCGTTGATCGGCGACGAGATCGCTGGCTGTGCCCTGCGCTTCGGCCTTTCGGGCGGTCCGGGGACGTTTCACCTGCTGTGCTGGGGTGACGATACCCTCGGCAACCAGCCGGTCGATCGTGCGGGGCTTGTCAAGCGGGGTCAGCCGAGCCACAGCCTTGCCGTGATCTGTCACGGTGACCTCTTGACCATCACGCACGGCCTCGAGATAACGGCTGAGATTGTCTCTTAGTTGTTTCACTCCTACTTCCATGCATGAATTATGGCGCTTTTCTTTCGCAATATCTAGTCACAGTGTCGCGGTGCCTTGTTGGATTAGTGGGACGGGGGCACCGCAGCGGTCGACACGAATAGCCCCAGATCACGACCGCTGGTTTCAACGGTTCGCCACACGTTGAGATCAAGCCCGGTGGCCTCGAGCGCTGGAGCGTCATCGATAGGGAATCCCAGCACCACGGTGCGAGCAAACTCGTGGGCTCGAGCGCCCAGCTTCTCCAAGAAATCGGGTGACGTGAGCGCGCTGCTCTTGCGCCATGTCGATTCGCTGCGCTCATACGGCGGGTTCACGACAAGGAGGTCAAACGTCTTGCCTCCGACTGGCGCAAACATGTCGCCGTGACGCACCTCGACTTCAAGGTCGAGGCAATTCTGCGCCGCACATCGCACGGCCGCTTCGCTGACATCGGTCGCTATGACCTTCAAGCCGAGCCGAGCCATGGTCGCTGCGAGCACGCCGCTGCCCGTTCCGA
>JBDNHG010000881.1:0-4551 GCA_041688925.1 Acidimicrobiales bacterium
CACTGCACAGTAGACGAGCGGTCGCGCAGCGCGCTGTTTATGCGTCGGGATCGAGCCAGTGGCGGTCGATTTGCAACACCTCGGTGTCGACTGCCTGCCAGATGAAACGCTCGATCTGGTCGGCAAGCTTTTCGAGCACCGCTGCCTCGCCACTCACCAGTGCCACACCGAGCGCACAGCGCTGCCATGTGTCTTGATGAGCAACTTCGGCCACGCTGACCTCGAAGCGGCTGCGTATCCCATCAACGATGGGTCGCAGCAGCATTCGTTTCTCCTTGAGCGAATGGCTCGAGGGGAACCGAAGTTCGATGTGAAGTGCCAGTACATGCATCGGCATCTACGTTGAACTAGGTACGAGGGATCTCGATGTCTTCGTATGTTTCGATCATGTCGCCGGCCACGAGGTCTTCGAAATCGCTCAGGCCAACACCACATTCGAAGCCAGCACGGACTTCGGTTGCGTCGTCGGTAAAGCGTTTCAGCGAGGTCAACGTGCCATGCCAGATGACCGTGCCATCTCGCAGGAAGCGAACCTTGTCGTTGCGGGTGATGATGCCACTCTGCACCAAACAACCAGCAACCAGGCCAACACCCTTGATTCGGAAGACTTCGCGCACTTCGGCTTCGCCGGTGACAACTTCCTTGAATTCAGGCTTGAGCATGCCGATAACGGCAGCTTCGATGTCGTCGATCACTTCGTAGATGATCTCGTAGGTGCGTATTTCGACACCCTCTTGATCGGCAATCGTACGCACGCCACGGTCGGGGCGAACGTTGAACGAAACAATCGTCGCGCCGGCGGCCAAAGCGAGTGTGACGTCGCTCTCGATCGGTGGACCGACCGCGGTGTGCAAGAAGTTGATCTTGACTTCGGGCCGTTCGAGACGACCCAAGCTGTCGATGAGCGCTTCGAGCGAACCATGCGTGTCTGCACGAATGATCAGCTCGAGCTTTGCAGCTTCGCCAATCTGGACATCGCTGAAGAGATCTTCGAGTTTGGCGCCGCTGGCACCACCAGCGCCCTCGCGAGCGATGCTGGCGACTCGGCGATAGTGCGCACGAGTGTCGGCAACCTTGCCGGCGGTTTTTTCGTCTTGTGCAATGACGAACTCGTCGCCCGCACGTGGCACGTCGTTGAGGCCAAGGACCTGCACCGGAACCGATGGCCCGGCTGACTTGATGCGTTCGCCGCGATCATTGATCAGTGCCTTGACTCGTCCCCAGGTACCGCCCGCCACGAGTGGCTGGCCGACCTCGATCAGGCCTTGTTGCACCAGGATGGTGGCAACAGGGCCCTTGCCGATTTCGAGGTTCGATTCGAGCACAACGCCGGCAGCGCGGCCGGTCGCAGGTGCTTCGAGTTCTTCGACCTCGGCAACGAGTTGGATTGCGTCGAGAAGTGCGTCGATATTGTCGTTCTGCAGCGCGGAGATCTTGATCATCACCGTGTCGCCGCCCCATTCTTCGGGGACGAGACCTTGCTCGGACAGCCCGTTCATGACGCGGTCAGGATTGGCAGACTCGCGGTCCATCTTGTTGATGGCCACGATGATCGGCACATCGGCCGCTTTGGCGTGGTTGATCGCTTCGATCGTCTGCGGCATCACGCCATCATCGGCGGCGACGACCAACACGACGATGTCGGTTGCTTCGGCGCCACGGGCACGAATGGCGGTGAACGCCGCGTGGCCCGGGGTATCGATGAAGGTCAACGCTCCCTGTGGGCGGTCGACCATGTATGCACCAATGTGCTGGGTGATTCCGCCGGCTTCACTGGCAACCACATTGGCGTTGCGAATGGTGTCGAGCAGTTTCGTCTTGCCATGGTCAACGTGACCCATGATGGTGATGACAGGCGGACGGGTGACGCCCGCACGTTCGTCGAGTTCTTCGACGTCGAGGAGGTCGCGCATCTCTTCTTCGCGCTCTTCGCCTGGATCGACCAAGCGCACATCGGCGCTGATCGACTCGGCAAATCCTGCGACCTGCTCGTCGGTGAGCTGCTGGGTTGCCAGCACGATTTCACCGTTTTGCAGCAGGTAACGGACGATGTCGGCCGCGGTGCGATTGAGCTTCGGCCCAAGGTCTTGAGGCGACGCATTGCGCTCGATGACGATCGTGCCAGAAGGAACCGAAGCGCCTTCGGGGGTGTAGGTCGGAACGTCGACTGGACGCAGCTCTTCGAGCGAACGACGGCGACGACGGCTGCGACGGCGAGGTGGTCTGCGACCACCGCCACGGCCAGGAGGACTACCACGACCCGGAGGGCCACCGCGGCCCGGAGGACCACCAGGACTGCCACCTGGACGCGGTGCGCCGGCTCCGCCACCAGGGCGGGAGAAACCGGGACGCGCTCCGCCACCAGGACGGTTCGGCGGAACCACTCGGCGCGGGCCAGGAGGCGGCGGGATTGGCTTGCCAGACGCGGAGCGAGGCGGGCCAGGAGGCGGCGGAATTGGCTTGCCAGACGCGGAGCGAGGCACGCTTGCTGGATCGGGGCGACGAGGTGAATCGTCTGAACTGCCCTTGTCGGCGCCACCCTTATCGGTAGCGCCCTTATCGGTAGCGCCCTTGTCGGCGCCACCCTTATCGGCGCCACCCTTATCGGTAGCGCCCTTGTCGGCGCCACCCTTATCGGTTGCTTCAGCTGCTGCTGCAGCAGGCGTAGCTGTGGCAGGCGTAGCTGGAGCGGCTGGGGCCGGTGCAGCTGGTGCTTGAGCGACTGGCGCAGGAGCGGCCGGTGGCGCTGCTGGCACTGGAGCTTCTTCGGGCCGCGGCCGTGATGGGCCACTGGAGCCACTCGAGGTGACGACACGTTTCGGCGGAGCTCCGCCTGGCGGCGGCGACGTCGGGATCGGAGCCATTGAGGCAGCTGGCCGAGCGGGCGCAGGCGCAGGCGCCGGAGCGGCCGCTGGTGGTGGAGTTGAGGGTCTTGGGGTGGGAGCATCGACCGCTGGGGCGGGACGCCGTGGCGCAGGACGTGATGGGACAGAAGCGCCAGGAACCGGGGGTGTGCGGCGTGGTGGCGGTTTTCTGGTCGAAACCACGCTCTTAGGGGCCTCGGCAGGCTTGGCTTCGGGCTCGTCGTCGACGATTGGCTCGCGGCGGAGCCCTTCGCGATCGGCTTTGCGCCTGGCGCGGTCAGCGTGTGCTTCCTCCATTGAGGAAGAAGCACTCTTGACACCAATGCCAAGGGACTCGCACAAGGCGAGGGTTTCTGCGTTATCTAGCCCAAGCTCACGAGCAAGCTCGTAGACCCGTACTTTCTTAGCCAAGTGGCTGGATTCCTTGTGTTCGGGAATAAATCTTCAGAGAAGTGGTGAGACCCGCCGGCCCGGGAGTCGGCGTTTCTCTGACCTAGTGTCGCAAGCCCTACAGCCAAATGGCTAGTGGACCAGATTGCCAAGCCAGCCCAGCAGGGTATCACCGCAGAAACCATCGGCGAGTTTTGAGCGAAAAGCTCTTGAAAATGCTTTTGACTGTGCGGCCGCAACAACACACGCTTCAACGGCACAGATCGAGGCTCCCCGACCGGTACCGCGTCCGCCAATGACGAGATTGCCGTCGACACACGCCAGCCGGATCAGCTCGTGATCCGGGCGGCGCGTGCGACAGCCAATGCAGGTTCTGATCGGCACGCGTGCGTCCGAAGTTACGTCGATGTTCTCAGACATTGGTACTTCACCTGGCAGATCTGAGACACCGAAGCGCCACCAGGTCACTCTTCTTCGGAAGAATCGTCCGTGTCGTCAGAAGAATCGTCCTCATCATCACCAGAGGCATCGCCCTCGTCGTCAGAAGAATCTTCCTTGTCGCCGGAGGCATCAGACGATTCTTCCTCGTCACCAGAGGCATCGTCCTTGTCGCCGGAGGCATCGTCCTCATCGCCATTCGCGGAAACCATTGATTCCCACTCGACCGATGAGATGGCGTGGCCGCCTGCAGCCGGCTGCCACATCTGCTCGCCGGTCTCGTCGTCGGTGATCCACTCGCCGTCGGCCCAGTCGATCTCGGCATAGGCCTTGTCTTCGGCCATTTCGGTTTCGCTCTTGATGTCGACGCGCCAACCAGTGAGTCGGGCCGCCAGTCGTGCATTCTGGCCCTCTTTACCAATGGCCAACGAAAGCTGGTAGTCGGGAACAACAACCGTGGCGGTGCCGGTGGTCTCGTCGAGCAAAACCTCTTTGACCTTGGCGGGCGACAGGGCTTTCATCACGAAGTCCTGGGTGTTTTCGCTGAACGGGACGATGTCGATTTTCTCGCCCTTCATTTCGTTCACGATCATGCGCACTCGGCTGCCGCGAGCGCCAACACATGCGCCGACGGGGTCGACGTTGTCGTCATTCGACCGAACGGCGATCTTGGTGCGATGCCCTGGTTCGCGAGCACACGCCATGATTTCGACGATGCCATCGGCGATCTCGGGAACCTCGAGCTCGAACATGCGCTTGATCAGACCGGGGTGGGTTCGGCTGACAACGATCTGGGGGCCCTTGGGCGTCTTGCGGACCTCGACGATGTATGCCTTGAGCCGGGTATTGGGTTCGGGGC
>JBDNHG010000882.1:0-6348 GCA_041688925.1 Acidimicrobiales bacterium
ACGGCTGATTTCAGACTTCTTGCCAGCCACCAAAAGGCGCTCAAAGAACCCAAGCATTCCAAAACCCTAGACCTTTGCGCTGGACGCGGTAGCAAACCGAACCCACCTCCCCAAACGCGCATCCAGCGTCATCCTGCGGTAACCGGGGTCCCTGAGCGGCATCGAGCGACCACAGAATCCGCTCCCTACCGCCCGTTACCGCTCCAGGACGCCAGATGCCAGATGCCAGATGCCATTAGCAATGCGACACCCCTCGCCTCACCCGGGGACATCGAGAATGAGCCCCAGCAACTCGCGGACCTGCACCAAGACAGCCGGCCCAACATTGCCTCGCGTCCGTTCGATCCGCCCCGCCGCCACCGCTCGAATGTGCTGGCACTGAGCAGACGACATCTGCTCGAGACCGTTCGCATCGTCGACATCGATCTCGACCTCAGAGGAGAAACCTCGAAGCGTCGAAGTAAGGGGCACAACCTGCACAACATTTGGATCTGCGTCCAGGACTCCCTGCGCCGTCACAACGATAGCCGGATGTCGAAACCCAGCTTCTCTTCCCTCAGGAGCACCAAGATCCAATTCGACGACATCACCCGAGGTCAGCATCGAGCCAATCAACCTCTTCGGCGCTCAAACCCTGAGCAAGATCAGCCCCGATCCGATCCTGACGAAGCCGACGCACTGCGAGAGCGACGGTATCCCCCACGCTCACACCCAAAGAGGCAGCGAGCACCTTGAGTTCTCGATGGGTCCCAACATCAACTCTCACGCTCGTGCTCTGCATGCAATCATGCTAACAGAAACGCATGCAGTAGTACACCCAGCATCTGCTGAAAACGCAGACGGATGAATTTCCGACACCCTCAGGGCGGGCCCCGGCGCAAGGTAAGATTAACCCCCTTCGGAATCCAACACTTCACTGCCCCACGTCCATCGCACGATCGCTCAGGATGCGACGAAAAGGGTCAGGTCCGAGCCGTACAACCCCGCTCAACAATCGTGCCAGTCGGGGCGTTCCAAAGGCTTTGCCGGCTTGGCGGCACCGTGTAACGCATCGTCGATCGAATGCATCGACAAATCCGCTCAGCCCGTAAGATCGGGCGAACATTTGTTCGAGTATCGGAGGGGCGAGTTTAACCCTAAGTACGCGCGCCGCCTGGAGCGCCGATCTCGTCGCCGCCTAGGCGTTTCAGCTGGCCAGAGCGCATCCCAGCCGGTTCTCGATTGGGTATTCGGGGTAGCTAGGCACGGGACGGCATCGAAGCGCCAAGCAATGTCGGCGTGGAAGATGGACAAGGCGGTGATCGGGTCCTCGCCGAAGGCAGCAGGCGCTGACGTCAGCGCTCCGAACGCGAGATTGCCCAGACCCAATAGCGAGGCTCCGATCACAGTCGAGAACTCACTATCGGCGACGCCAACCAACGTTCCCCATACGACCGACACCGCAACCGCGATGACCACGCCGAACGGCGCCGTTTTGCGATCGTGGACGAACGCGCCCAACACAAGCCCTACAAGCAGCACCCGAAAGCACTATGCCGCTGCGGACGCAGACCACTCTGGTGTCCGCAGATTCGGCGTGGGCTGCGGCGGCCTCCCACGCGTGACAGACCTCGGACAGGAAGCCCGATCCGACGGGATCGGGTTCGCTGAAGGTGGCTGTAAGGCTCGGACCGTAGAACCCAATCGCTGAGCCGGACACGAGGACCGACGGCGGATTCTTGGCCGCGTTGATGGCGTCGGTGATCAGCGTGGTGCCGACGGTCCGGCTGGTGAGGATCTTCTTCTTGTAAGAAGCGGTCCATCGTCGACTGCCAATGCCTGCACCGGCCAGGTGGACGACGGCGTCTATGCCATCGAATGCCCCGTCCTCGATACGGCGTTCGTCGAGGGACCAGCCGATTTCGCTACCGGTCGGCCGGCGCCGCACGACCGGGATGACATCGTGGCCGTCATCCCTCAGCCTCGCTGAGAGCGCCGTTCCGACAAGGCCGCTTGCTCCAGTGATCGCGATGCGTAGGACAGGATTGAAATCACTCATTGTTGGTCCCGTCACTCGTACTCGAGTCCGCCGCACTCATGACCCCGCGGACTCCCGACTGTGGCTCTGATCGCATCCGGTTTCCGTCAGGAATCAGGATTGCAACAACGGCCGCCGTCAAAGCGGTCGAGATGGCGATCACGGCTTCGGTGGTGGTGACGATGTTGCTGGAGCCGCCGCCTCCTTCTGGGGTAGACCATTGTGCCGGATCTTGATGGAACACAAGCAAGGCCAACGCCCCGATGAGGCCTGCACCAAGAAGCCCTGGAATCAGAAGAGACGATGGGCGCAAGCCGATCTTGGTTGCTTGCACGATCAGAGCGACAGCCGGGATCAGTAGGGGGATCAAGACGATCGACAACAGACTCATCGGAACAACCGCGGCGCCTGCAGCGAGCATCAACGCTGCCTGCCTGCGGATCGTCCCGATGAGTGCGATGAGGCCGGCGCCGATGAAGGGCGCAGCGAAACCGACTGCGGACAGCCAGCCGTCGGGGCTACCTGGCGATCCGGCGTAGTAGTGCACGAACACCAACGCGATGCCGCCGGCACCGATGGCGATTGAGGCGGCCTTGGCGATCAAGTCTGACTTCATATGACTATCATACGTTCGTATGACTTCAAGTCAACAGAGACGAGCCGCGCCAGAGTCGACGACCTCGAAGACACGAGGGCGCCTTCTGGACGCAACGATCGAGCTGCTTCAGGTCGGCGGGCCTGAGAGTGCAACGTCTCGGGCCATCGCTTCCGCCTCCGGCGAGAACCTCGGAGCCATCACGTACTACTTCGGATCCAAGAACGACTTGGTCTCCGAAGCCATGGCCGTGACTGCTCGACAGCTCATAGGCCCGGTCGTGGACGAGTTGACAGATGACACGAAGGACGGAGTCTCAAAACTGTTGTCGGCGGTTCAGAAGCTCTACAGCATCCTCCAGAACAACGAGCACCTCCTGCGAACGTACCTCCACGCACTCGCAGCAGCTCCGACGAATCAGGTAGTCGCCGCTGAGATCGTCTCGCTGCATCAAGAGTTAGCGACCACCCTCGCGGTGGAGATGGCGTCACAGAAAGAGCGCAACCTCCTACCCGAGTGGGTTCAGCCAGAGCCCATGGGTCAATTGATCGTTGCCCTGGTCAACGGCGTGGCCGTGACCACCACGATCGACCCCGCCAACGCCGATCCCGTCGCAATCGGAGCACAATTCACCCAACTCCTACTCAATGCCCGAGCACCCGGACAATAGGCGCCCCTTCGAAAGGAACGGCCGCCAATACGTTCCGACCGCTGTCAGCGATCGAGCGGATCGGAATGCGAATTGCGCTTCGACGTCTGCTGCCGTACTCGGGTGATTCGGAGTCGAGCCACTCTTGCGCACCAAGCGCAGCCGGGCTCGACCAGATGAGGCCGCAGTTCTGGAGTGAGAATTGGTCCCCATACTGTCCAGACCCGCTCGATATCGCTCGAGAGTGTCTCCGCCTAAGCCCGTCCGATATCGGCACACATATTGCGCGGCAGGAATCAGCACTCGCCGATGATCACGCTGCCATAGGACCAATCGACTCGTCCTCGTACAGCGGCCCGTTACATGCCGAACCAGCCAGTCGCCCCGTCAGGCCCGAAAGGTACACGGCCGGAAACTCACTCTGACCAGGAGAAACGCGATCAGAATTGTGTCGGAGGGGCGATTGCAACCCTTAACCCACAGCGGACCCGATCCGAATGGATGAACCTGATAGCAGCCTGATCGTAGCCACACTCCCCATCCGCTGGTCAGGATACCGAAGGGAGTTCGACGCTTTGCGAACCGTCAATGTCGAGCACAGCAGTGGGGCCGATACCGAGTTGCGGCTGGGTGTCGATTGCGGAGATTCTGGGTGCAGATATCGGGTGGCCCGATCAGGACGGGGCTCGCTTCGCTCCCTAGTGCTCGATGCAGAATGCCTGTAGCTGACGCGCTTCCTTGGCACCTGTGAGCTGTTGATCCCCGATCGTCCCGGACCATTTCGCTCGGATCGGCTCAACTCGTGGCCCGGGGCGGTCGAAGGGAAGACTCAGAACGAACGCAATCCGAGACCGAACTTCGATCCGGTCACTCGCCGGGCTGGTCGCCAAGAATCCTGGCGAGTTCAGCAACCAAACCGATTCGTCATGCGTCTATGGACAGAGCGTGAAATGTCGCGTACTACCACCACCTAGCAGATGACTGACAGAGTGAAAATGTTGAACATGCCAGAACCGCTCGCACCGTCCCCCCAACACAGAGTGCACGAGTGAGTTGGGTAGGCGGTGTGAACCATCGATCAAGTCCCCGCAACCCCGGTCCTTTGCAGGTGGCGCACGACAGGCTGGGCCTCGAAACAAGAAGATAAACTGTCAGCGCGGTCCATATCTCACATGTGGGCTTCACCGCGCCAGACATGAGGCCCAGATCGCCCGGTACGCCGGGCCGCAGGATTCTGGAAAACCCGAGCGTTCACCAAGGACTGGGTTGGCGGATGGCGTGGTTCTTTTAACTGGTGTATCCTTCAAGTCCGCACAGTTTGGCCGATTGGCTTACCATGTCTGAGACCCACCCACGCGCTGAGGGCTGCGCTAGTGATGCCTGCATTCTGGTGATTGATGACAGTGACGCGAACCTGGAGTTGATGTCGTTGATTCTTGACAGGGGGGGGTACAGCGGTGTCCGTCTCCTGCGGGATCCGCTGAGGGCTGAAGAGATGTTCGCTGAGCTGGATGTAGATCTTGACATTGTTGATATGCACATGCCGGCGATGAGCGGGGTGTCGGTGATGCAGACGCTGAGCCGGCTCGTGCCGCCCGGTGAGTTTGTGCCCATGCTGATGGTGACCGGCGACACGAGTGTTGCGGTGAGGGAGCAGGCGCTGGGTGCGGGTGCAAAGGATTTCCTGGTCAAGCCGGTTGATCGAGTCGAAGTCGTCCAGCGGGTGCGCAATCTGTTGGAGACCCGCGATTTGTACACTCGGTTAAGGGCCCACACCGCCAAGTTGGAGCGACAGAACTTCAAGCGACAAGAGCGCGAGCGTTGCGCCAAGGCGCTGCGCCGCGATCTGCGTCGACGGATCCGGGCTGTGATCGACGATCGCTTGATGTATCCGGTTTTCCAGCCAATCTTCAACGCGCACACTGGTGCGTTGGTTGGGGTCGAAGCGTTGGCCCGGTTCGACTGCGATCCGAAACAGCCGCCCAATGTGTGGTTCGATCAGGCGACCAGCGTCGGGTTGGGCATCGATCTGGAAATCAGAGCGATCGAGCCGGCCCTGGAACGGCTCGCGGAGCTACCAGAAGGTGTCTACGTGAGCGTCAATTGCTCACCGGGGGTCGCGGCGAGTGCCGAGTTGGCCTCGGTGCTGCGCCGCTTCGATCTTCGGCGGATTGTGTTGGAGTTGACCGAGCACGAACAGGTCGGCGACTATGGGCGGTTAGCCGCCGCGCTTGAACCGTTGCGGGCAAAGGGACTGAGCGTCGCCGTCGATGACACTGGTTCAGGGTATGCCAGTCTGCGCCACATATTGCAGCTGACACCTGCGATCATCAAACTCGACATCGGTTTAGTGGCAGGGATCGATTTGGACCCGTCGAAGCGGGCTCTGGCGCAAGCGCTGGTCTCGTTTGCCAAAGAGATCGGCGCGCTCGTCGTCGCCGAAGGTATCGAAACGCCAGGTGAACTTCGCACAGTTCGCCAACTGCGATTCGATGCGGTGCAGGGCTTCTTCGTCGGCAAACCCCAGACATTGCCCATCACCAACGACGTCAACACCGCGTGGACTCCGACTCGCGGCGGGTCACCTATCAAACTTGCGGAGCCCAGCGCCTGAAGGCCGGTCACAGTTAGCAGTTAGCCTGGTTCGTCGTCGGGTTGGGGCTCGTCGTTGTGGATGTGGCGGTCGATGACGGCGAGGAAGTGATGGACGTCGAGGGGCTTTGTGATGTAGCCGTCGACGCCAGCGTCGCGGAAACGTCTGATTTGTCTCGCGGTGGCGTCGGCGGAGACGATGACCACAGGAATCTTCGCGGTGCGAGGGTCGGTTCGTAGTCGTTCCAGGACGGCTTCGCCGCCCAGATCGGGGAGATGGATATCGAGAAGAATCAAGTCCGGAGAATACCGGGCCGCTAGCTCGAGCCCGAGCGATCCCTGCATCGCGTTGAGCAGGCGGATCCCGGGGCGGCGCTCGAGGATGTGTTCGACCAGACGGAGGTTGGCAGGGTTGTCCTCGATATGGAGAATCGTGAATTGTGTCAGTCGGGCCCCGTGGTTGGGTGGATCCGACGACACTGGTTCGTGGGCGAT
>JBDNHG010000883.1:0-2821 GCA_041688925.1 Acidimicrobiales bacterium
GACGCCCAGATTGAATCCGACGTCGGGCATCAAACCCAGCAGCCGGATCGGCACCGCCAGCACGAACCAGCCCATGTAGTAATAGTTGAGCGTGCCCCCGGCGAGCCAGGGGTCATAGGGTGGCATCGTCGTCGAGCCGGTGACTGCGGTCAGATAGGCGAGCTCCATTGGTTTCTCGCCGCCCCGCCACGGATGCCACATGTCGGGGTTGTTGGCCCGCATCCAGATCACGATCAAGAAGACGCCGACGAATACCGCTTCGGCGGCCAGGATCGTGCGCTTATGGGTTTCCCAGATCGATCTGAGTTCGATGCGGCGGCTGCTGGCTCGCCACGCCGCCACGCCGACCATGGCCAGCACTACCGCCCACACCAGTGTGCGTGACATGTTCACGATGCCACTCGAAACCAACAGCCAGATCGGCAACGCGAGCACTACAAGCGATAGCGGTTTGCTGAGCCCGTACACCGCACCGGCGGCCCGTCCGCTGTGGCGCATCAGTGTCGGCGCAACACAAATCGAGACGATCTGAAGCAGCGCGAACCACAGCAATGCTGCGACTGGGCTGCTCGGGTCGAAGGAATGCACGTCAGAGAACGAGCTTCCGGTCTGCTGCGTTTGGTATTCGTCGGGACGCAACATGCCCGCGTTGGCGTATGCGTCTTTGGGTTCGGCGTTGATGGCGGTGCGAGCGCGGTCAGGGTTCAGCAGCGCAACGGCACGTTCGACACTGAACTGTTCGGTTTTGCGCCAGATGTAGACCGTGGGATGGTCATACACGGTCAAGGCCTCTTCGGCGCCGCTGTCGTCGATCGTGATACCAAGCAGCGATGGCTGATTCTGGAACGTCTTGATCAGCTCGAAACCGAGCGAGCCGTCGAACAACGTGTCGTAATAGCGCGTCATCTGCGGGAAACGGGCCGGCGTGCGCGGCAGCGAGTCATAGAACTTGTTACTCGACTCGATCACATAGTCGACCTGGTCGAGGCCATCGATGAGCAGTTCGATGCGTTCGGGAGTGTCACCGCCAAACGAGAACGGCTCGAGCGTGACCCGTCCGAAATCAGACGCCTGTCCCCACGGCAACCCGTCGTCCCACGCCTGCTGGCTCACCACGGCTTCGGCGGGCAGGTTCTCGAGCATCCAATCGCCAGCTGCCAACCGGGCGTTGGTGTCGCCATAGACGCCGTTGACGAACGCGAAGGCCCAGAACACCGTCACACCGATCGCCAGGCCCACGGCAACCTTGATCGTCCTTGCGACCGTTGCCCGGTCGGGAGCCAACACCGTCGCCGCCCGCCATGCAGCGACGAGACCAGCGGCACTCAGCGCGGTCATGATCGGATACGCCGGTTGCAGGTACCGAACGATGGCGTAGAACTGCAATGACACCAGCACCAAGTAGGCAGCGATCACCGCAAGCGGCACCGCCCAGTAGTGCTCGCCTCGCCACACACGTCGCGCTGCCCGGAACATGCCATAGAACGCGGCCAGACCAAGCCCCGGACCCATCCCCCACAGGAACATCTGTTTGAGCGGGTGAAGCAGTGGGGTACGCCCGACAAGTGGCTGTACCCACGGCCAGTTGCCGCCCCCGTTGATATCGGACAGATAGTCGAGGTCTTGGGTGAATCGATCGTTGAAGACCAGCGAAATGCCGGCACGGAAGTCATAGGGCTGGGCGATGCGATACGCGATGATCGCCCCGACGCCCATTACGAGATAGGTCTCGATGTTTCGGCCGATCCGCCCGAGCACACCTGCGGGGATACGTGCCTTGGCCAGGTGTTTCAGATCAGGGGCGATAGCGATCATCACCGCAGCGAACGGGGCCGCGACACTGGCGACGCCGCTCAATTTGCAGGCGATTGCGAGACCCACCGCAATCGATGTGAGCGCGCGCGTACGCCAGCTTCCGCGCCCGCGGGCAAGCCGCACGCTGCCCCACACTGCACAGGTCACGAAGAACGCCACCCATGGCTCGCTGCCCAGGAAGTGTGAATACTGGATGTGCAGCACCGTGAGCGCCTGTAAAAGCGCGGCCAGCAGTCCAACCTTGCGGTCATCGGTCAGCTCTCGCGCCAAGAGGAAAACGGCCGCGACCGTCATCGTGTCGACGAGAGCGCTCAACAACCTGCCAATAATCGTCACGTCGAAGCCGGTGTTGAACCGCAATCTGGTGCCGATCGGCGCGTCGGCCGGTTCGTCGCGAGCGACGTCGATACCCACCGAGTCGATCATCTCGACAGCCCACGACATCGAATCGGTCATCAAGATGCCGGCAGCGGCCTCAGATGACCAGAGCGGCAAGGTGCCGTAGACGTAGTTCGGTTTGTAGATGCGAGGGTTCAGCGACGACTTCTCGGGATCGAGAACCTCGCTGAGCTTCCAGGCGTCGGGATTTTCGACGTTGGCCGCGACATCGCTCCAGAACCGCTCATCGGGTTGCAGGTGTGTGCCGCGATCCCAATCGAGGTTCCATGCTCGCAGCACGAACGCCAGCAGCAGAATCGCTGCCAGCCACCACCGCGTGTGCCCGCGTCTGACCGTTCCGGCCGAGACCGGTTCATCAGATGCGGATAGAGCGACAGCCATGTAGTCTGCGGTAAACGCTGGCCCTATTCAGCCGGAACGAGATGCGGCGCTTCGGCCTTCATGGCCTCGATCACCTGGCCCAGGCTTGGATTCACCATCGAGACGTCGCCGATGCGGATCGTCGGGACGGTCTCGTTTCCGTTGGCGACCGACCGCACGAATGCGGCGTTTTCGGGGTCGTCCCAGATGTTGAACTTCTTGTACGGAATGCCCGCAGACTCGAACC
>JBDNHG010000884.1:0-10014 GCA_041688925.1 Acidimicrobiales bacterium
ATCTCCAGCGTTGATGTACAGACCGCTGTTGTCGGGCGGCTCTCATCCTTTAGCTCTAACTCGACAGCTTCTCGCAACTCTTTCGAGAGGCTTCCGTGGTGCGCCCAGAACTCATTCGGTATCCGTTCGGTCTCGCTTCGCCGAGCGAGCAGGTTGGCGTACGTCTCGACATCGCGCCGCGTGTTCGCGAATACCAAGTTGTGCTGGCCACGGAGATGACGAAAGAGATCCCCGACGATCGCGGCCTCTGGAACATCATCGTCGGATTGTTTACCGGCTTGGGTCGGTGCCGCGCTGGTATATCCACGCAGCTGGAGTTGGATTGCGCCAACAGCCTTCAGCTCAATCACCTCGACTCCCTCAGGCTGGGTTGGGCGAAGAAAGTTGGAGGCAATTGCCATGTCGCCGAGAGTCGCTGACAAGCCGATTCGTGGCGGGCGTCTTCGAATCGCCAGGTCCACTCGGTTCATGAGTGATTGCAGCTGAGCGCCACGGGGCGAAGCAATGAACGAGTGCAGCTCGTCAATGACGATGTATCGAAGGCTGTCGAACAGACCCGGAATTTGAGTTCCACGGTTGACAAAGGTCGCCTCAAGCGACTCCGGGGTGATGAGCAATACGCCTGATGGGTTGTCTAACAACCTCTTTTTCGCAGACGCAGCGACGTCTCCGTGCCAACGATGAACAGGTACATCGACTCGTTCGCAAAGTTGCTCCAGCCGATTGAACTGATCATTTATCAACGCCTTTAGAGGCGACAAGCAAAGTACTTGTACCCCACCAGATGCAACCGTCTCGGGTTCCTGCCAGGGGTCATGAGCGGTCCAGCTGTCTTTCTCGATCGCCGGTTCGCTCTCAGCGATAGTGGCCAGCGACGAAAGAATTGGCAGAAACGCCGCCTCTGTTTTCCCGGCAGCAGTCGCGGCAGCAATGATCACGTCGGTGTTGCCGGTGAGGATCGGTCCAATTGCTTGTTCCTGCGCGTCGTGCAGACTCAACCAGCCTTGATCGTGCACCCATCGCTGCATGCGCGGGTGCAGGCGCTCGAATGCCCGGGAGCGTTCGGCGTCAGAGCTGGAGGTTGGTGAGCTCGTCATCGCCATCTGAAACCGGCCTTGCCGCCATCGCTGGATCCGTGTTCTGGTCGGTTTGCACATCTACGCCAACGTCGCCAGTCAGCGGCTCCAAATCTGGATTCGACTCTTCGGCGATGTCGATTCGCCCGAGCAGGTCTGACCACTCGACACCTGGATTCTGTTCCAAGACCGCCAGCAGGTTCACGAACTCTTTGATAGTCGTTCGTGGTGTCCGGAAATATGCATCTCCAACACGGGACGAGCAGTGATTCATGAATGCCTGAAGGCCTTCATCGGAGACCAGATATTGGGCTGGATCCCCGCTCGCAAATACGTGGCGCAATTTGGTAAGCAGCACGTATATATCTTCAGGTGCCAAATTTGCCAGACGTAGCACCGGCCCTGAATAGTCGACGAGCCCCGCGTCGGCGAATGTGTTCTCGGCCAGCCTCGTCTGAAGCGCCGAGTAGGAGTACAGACCACGACGGGTATCGAGCAGCATGTCAGGCGTGCCACCGAAGATAAACCCAAGTCCGGCCGCTGAACCTTGGAGACAGTCGTTGAGAATCCTCAACACCTGCTCGTAGTTGGAGTTTCGGGCCTTGGTGTTGGACAACTTGTAGAGGTTCACCATCTCGTCCAAGCTGACGAGTAACCCAGAAAACCCGGCGAGACGCACAAATCGGGCGAACAACTTGAGGTGGTCGTAGAAATTCGCGTCGTCGATGATCGTGCGCACACCGAGCGCAGCGCGAGCATCCGTTCGTGTGGCGAACTCACCCCTAAGCCACCGCACCACATCAGCTTTGAGCTGTTCGTTCCCTGTGTCATGTCCTCGCCAGTACGCAGCGATTACCTCGGCAAAGTCGTACCCGCCCGTAAGTTCTTGCAGCTCAGACAGCCGTTCGCGGATCACAACCTCGGGGTTGACTTCTCGCGCTCGTGCTTGATTCAGACTTTCGGTTACGAACCGCTCAACAACCGATGGCATTGCGCCCCCATCAGGACGAGCCCTCGTGGAGAGATTGCGCATCAGCTCGGCATAGAGGCTGCGAGCTTGCCCTCCGGTGGCATGGAGACGGCGGTCCGGGGAGAAGTCAGCATGGACAGTGACAAGCTTCTGTTCGAGGGCTATGGAACGAATCAGATTGAGGAAAAAGGACTTGCCAGACCCGTACTCTCCAATCGCAAACCTGATCGCTGACCCGCAATCAGAGATGCGTTCCAGATCAGTGACCAGAGCCTGAACCTCGTTCGCACGCCCAACCTGGATGTGCTGCTGTCCAACACGAGGGACTACTCCTGCCCGCAATGACTGGAGTACGGCGTCGCGGTCTCGTGGGCGGATTCGATCCGCACCAGGCGATTCGGTCATGACAACATCTCCTCGATCGCATAACTATTGAGTACCAATGGCTCATCGCCCTCGATCAGTGGTTCTCCGCACTCATCCATTGCTTCCTCGTTGATCCGGTCTAGGGCGCCATCGAGCAGCGGCAGCCCTAGCGAATCAGCGAGCTCCTCCGCATCCACTCGCGACCATTCGGCTTCGGCTCCGAGGGCGATGGCTAGGGCTGAATGTGCTTGGTCCATCGTCCCGATCGCGTCGTGGATCGGAGTAATGGGCGCATCTGCGGCCGAAGGCGACGCACCTTGGGCCCCACCGGACGGAGAATCATCCTCGGAGAAGATGTCTGCGAGCAGAGCGGTCACGTGGGCAGTTTCCGCAAGACGGGCTTGGACCTTCGCCGGATCCAGTGCAATTGGACCGGTGCTTGTCTGGGCGCCATCTGGGTCTGGCACCCGCCACCGCGTTTCTGCGCCGCCATCGCTCACTGTCACCGGGCCAGTCTCGCCGCTACCAAGGTTGTGAACCTGACGGAATACGTCGGCCTCATCAAGGCCCAGACGAACGAAGAGCTTCGTGAGTACTGAAATCTCTTCTGGACTCACCACACCGTCTGCAGCAGCTACGTCAACAAGGAATCGCCCAACCGACACTCGTTCCGTTTCTGACAAAGCGTCGATTCGCTTCTTCATACCGGCCATGCCAAGTTTGGCGGTTGTGAGGAAGCTCAGATGAGCCTCGAGCCGCGCCGTTTCGGCGCTATCGAGTCCGAGCACTTCCTCGATGTGGCGGGCCAAGTGTTTTCGTTCCGATTCAGATACATCGCCGTCGGCGGCAGCGACGACCGCTGTGAAATGCACGAGCGACATGGCAGCTGTATACGTGGAAGACGGCGACACTGGCGAATTTTGAAGCAGCGGAAACAACACGGCTGACGTGCCAGGCTTCGGGGTTGCAGCACCAAAGCGCACATCGGGTTCGATGCCCACACCGATCTTGCCGAGAAGGGCAGCTACCGACACGGCATCGCGTTTGGCCAATTTCTCCGTACGCCCCGGTGACCAGTACTCGACAATTTCGTCGAGAGGCACGACCGCCTGCGACCGGCCATCAAGCGCTGAGCGAGTCCACAGCCGAATTGCATCGAATACTGAACCGCCGAAAGACTTGAGCAACTCGTCCGGCAACAGGGCCGCGGCGGCGGCGCTGTCGGCCTCGTCGGGCCGCCGACCGAGAAATCGACTGTACGCGTCGAGAGCATCCTCACAATCCGCGGCAATGTCTTTCAGTTTGTTGATGGGCCCTTCAATCGTGGCGATGTCAGGAATCGAATCGAGTGTGACACTGACTTCGCCTTGGATTCCACCGGACGCTGGGCGGTAACTAAACCCGATCTTCTTCTTAGGCGCTCGAACCTTGAGACCGTCACCGAACTTGCCCTCGTACCGGCTCCGGAACAGCTCGTCAAACTCTGCATGACATCGCGATGAGGGCGTTCGTAGGTACGCATTCGGGTGATACCGGAGATAGCTGAGCGCCCAGGCGCTCGGAATAGGCAAACCTTTGGCGACAAATCGGCCGACCCCAATCCCCACCGCTGGCGGAAGCTCCCAGTGCCGATATTCAGGGTCCCATGGCACAGGCGGCGTTTCGGCATCCGCATAATCAAGAGCCTCCATGAACCGCAGCAGGTTTTCGGCGTAATAGCCAAAAGATCCGTTATCACCGTAGATATCGATGAGACGGCGGATCTCCGCCAAGACTTGGTCCCGATCGGAGTGATCCTTGTCCTGCGCTATGTCAACGAGGAGCCGCCGCTCGAGCCCGTAGAAGAAGATGAAGACGTATCCAATGTTTGCGCCGGCTTGAGAACGGCCGTCCGCCAACCAACCGAGATACGCCGCCCGAGCGCGGGCGTCAATTCGATCGTACGAAGGCCAGTAGCCCAGCGTGTCGCCATTCCAATCGGGATTCTGCCAATTCACTGGAAGATCTGCGTCTACCAGCGCGGGTTCAAGACAGCTCCCATCAACTGACGGGGCGCCGCTACCTACGTAGACCATGCCACCTGTAACCGTCCTACCCTGAACAACAAAACTCTCGCCCTGCGGCAACCACGTAAGGCTGCTCGCCGAAGGACTCGTCTCTGCTGGAGCTGTCTCTGTTCTTGTGCTTTTCTGAACCTGGGGAACTGCTGGGATCCGAGTCTTTTTAGGGGGCGTTCGTTTCGGCTCTACAACCGGACCGGGCTCCGCGACGGCTGCGAACTCGCGCTGCTCACGGCGAGCTAAGGCCGGTTGCTCGACCGCCGGCTTCGCAGACTTACGCCTGAACAAGTCACGCAAGCCCATCAGTTGAGTACCTCCTGAGAGGATTGTCGCCTACCGCCATTGGAGCATTGTCGCACACTGAACTACCAGCGGCCCACACGACACGCTGCAAGTACAGCAGCCTCCTGGCTAGCTCCGATTCCATCTCACTTCTGTCGTACTCAGCTGTGACAAACGAGTTTGCTGCCCATATGGGCAGGTCTGCGCACCGGAGCAATCCCCGACGTAGCTACGTCGCCGGTGCTGACACGGTCTGGCTCGCCGCTGTTCGAGTGCCATCCAATCTCAATCAGATGACCGTCCAGGAACACACACTCTTGCGATCTATCGCCAAACCCATCTTTAGTTAGTCCCGGAAGACAAGGCCACACTCCATCTCCGCAGTGCTTAAACCGATAGATCATGACCGTTGCTGGAGTTCTCGGGCCTTGCCCAATCGGTCGAGGAGTTTCGGAGGTGCCGCGCCGGGAGCGTGCGGCAGTGCGCTGAACCGCTCGAGGATCGCAACCTCGGCTTCGAAGTCCTTCTGCTTGCGGAAACAGATCGCGAGCTGCTCGAAGTACCAGGGTGCAACACCGTGCCCGCTCGCCGCCGCTTCATCCTCGGTCGCGTCTGCACATTGGCGCAGAAGCTGCACGACCTCGTCGAGTTTTCCCTCTCGTTTCAGATGTTTTACCGTTTCAACCCAGTCGGTGTAGTGGCGATCGTGAACCACACCATCAGGCATCGCGCCGACCGGCCAAAGTCGGGATGAGCGACCGGCAGCGCCTTGAGATTCGGCCTGGTTGGGGCGCGTGCTGGCCGGTGGTGCTGGAGCCGACTCGGGAGAGCGACTCGCTGACACTGGCGGAGTCGAGTCTGGTGGCGGGGGTTGATCCGCTGGTCTTGTCTCCAACACTGCCGGAGCGGGGCTCTGATTCCGAGAATTGATACCCAACAATCGCCTAATACGGTCAAGAAGTCCCATGCCTTATTGAACCATCACCAAGTGAAGAGATACTCATATGAATGGAGGAGGACCAAGATCTCTGGCGAACCTGATCCCAACGCCAGCCGCCCATTAACCGCGCAAGGCCCAGTCGAGATCCGCATTGGTCGCCCTGAACTGAAGGCACCGGCCGTGGATCGCTGCGGCAAATGCCTGAAACGACATCGCCTGGTTCGGAAAGCTCGGCTCGCCTGTCTCCTTCGATCCGAGTACAAGGCAAGCTGCGTCGAGCAGACGTTCGCGGACCATTCGGTCGAAAAAGATCTCATACCGTTGCGCATAAGTCGCATCCGTAAACGCAGGGTCAGGTGGCCATACAGGCCGGTTCGCTTTCACAATGGTGTGGAAGGCTTCGTTGTCCTCGATCAACATGAAATACCCGAGCCATGGGCGCAACGGCGTATTGATGATCCCGCGCTCTACGGCGGTCCAAACATCCTTGGCCTGCCCAAGCGCTTCATCGGTTCGATTGTTGAAATTCTTGCCCGGCTTGTCGCCTGCCATCGACTTCAACTCGATGATCCCAACAACCCGGTCCGCAACCATGACCACTAGATCCCAACTCTTGTCATGGCGAAAGTAGCCAGGAATCGGTCGACGCTTAACATCCATCATTGAGGCCGGGATTCCTGCGTCTACAAAGACCTTGACCAGAAGAGCCTGCAATGCATCAAGGTGACGCCCTCCAGTTACTTCGGAACGAAAGCCAACATCACGTACACCCCGGCCCTGGGAATCCGACGCTTGAGCACTTCGGACATCCCAGTATTCGCCAACCGCTGCAGCGACGTCTTCTGTGTAGTCAGGGAGTACGTCAGACAAGTGACTAGATCTTTCTCGTAGGTAGTGTCCGACCATACGCCCGCGCCGCGGCCTCGTTCGCAGCGTCGACACTTTCGCTCATGTAGGCCTCCCGTAATTCCGCGACGATCGATGACGTAAGGCCATCGATCGCCGGCACACAGATCTTCCGCAAATACTGCGCTTGGAACCGCAGCGTTCCACCACGCATCTTCACGCAATAGGCCTTGATGACATGGTTCGCAAAGTCGGAGAGCAACAGGCCTGCCAGTGACTCAATCGGCCAGGTGTCTGAGGTGACCCAGTACAGGTTGTGATGCGGATACAAGTTTCCCGGCTCGACGACAGGCGTGATCCGTGACTTCATGTCGCTAAGCAGGATTTTCGGTGTAGCTGTCAAGGCTGGATTGACGCGGTCAATCGTCCGGTACCACTTGCTCGGATTCTTCGCCGCTACGAACCGCTCGCGTACTTGCTTACCCGTCTCCGACAAGTGGGCTTCCATCCGAGGAAATTCGTCGATGTCCACAAGACCATCTTCACTCCATGGATTGACTAAGTAGGTCGGTGTCCAGTCCAACTTGCCACTGGCGATGTGCTTCGACATCACAAGCGGGAGCATCCTGCTGGGCTCAGCCGCGCCTTTGTCCGTTGTGATGTAAGCGGCATCAGCACCTGAGGCAACGCCAATCCCGACACGAGTGTGGCCATCAGGATCTTGAAGCGGAGCGAAATCTCGCTCCAGGCTCTTCACGAACGAGATTTCTTCCGGTGTGCCCTCTGGCCAAGGGCCATCGTCGAACCAGCCCTTCATGCCCGCTGCTCGCCACGCCCGATTAGCGAACTTTGATCGGCGGGACTGCACAAAGCTCGTCACCGCACCGGCGCTGGCTTCATCAAACTTGTCAGTAGTAACGGCGACGACACCACGCCCCTGCGCCTCGTGTGAGATGACGGTAATCGCTGGGTAAGCCGAGACCGAGTCGTCGAAACAGTCGACGTCGTGAAGTTGAATCGTCGCGTCAACTGAAAATGGCCCGTCGACGATGAACCGGCGAAGGCGTTGGCCATACGCATTGCGCATCCACCGGTCTGCACAAATGAGGCCAAGCCGACCGCCCGGCTTGAGAAGAGTCAAGCCCTTCTCGTAGAAGCCAACGTAGAGATCCGAGCGTCCGGTCATGGTCGTGCAAGTCGTGCGGTAGCGCTTCATCAGCGAGTCGTCGACATCCTCGAGCCGCACATACGGTGGATTGCCAACCACCCAATCAGCGCTTGGTACGTCTTCCAGCAGGAAGTCACTGTGATGAAGCCACGATTCAGTGAGCGACCGGACAGTGGCTTCGGCGACTCCAAGATCTAGGAGTTCCTCCGAAACGAGTTTGCTGGCTCGTTCCAATGAGTCTGGTTGAAGGTCTGTCGCCCAGATGGCTGAATTGAGATCGGCCGGATCGACCTGATTCTCTAAGGCAGCCGTTACGAGCCGCCTGACGATCGGAACAAGGAAGGCCCCAGCCCCACAGGATGGTTCAACAATGGTCTTGGTCCAGATCCCGGCGCTTGCTTCGTAACCGACCAAGTCAAGGATCCACTCAACTACCCACTCCTTGGTGAACACCTCGCCAAGGTTTGTCGGGGAGTGAAGAGTCGCAGTCATGGCACCTTTGACGTTAGCTGTAGGGCCCGTGGGTGGACATGCATAGGGCAATTCTTGTTGCATCGCATTCTCAAGATGTCGCTATTGGAGGGCGTTGCGCCAAGGGTCGAAACAAGTTCGCCAACGCCCATACTGATGAGCGGGTGTGACAGTCAAGCCTGACCCAACGCGCTCGGACTCTGGCCCCGACACGTGTTTTATAGGCATAGGGGACCTCAGGACTTCCTTGGCGTATAAAGGCCGCAGGTGGTGCAGCGTCAGCTCCCATTGCGGCATCCACTCGCCGAATGACACGCGGGACTCGTGCGGATCAACCCACTCGCCTTTGGCGATGCTGGCCATCTGCGTCGCCGACCACCGCTCGGCATCGGTCTTACGCTTGAACGACTTCGATCGTTCCGTACCGTCATTGCCTCGATAGCGAACGCGATACGAGACCTCACCAGGTTCGCCGTCGCGGCCGGGGCGGACACGACGTTGGATCGACGGCACGACTACGCACCAACACGCGCATGCTGTCTATCAATCCATGCTCTGACGCAACATTGCTTGTACCGCCGCCTCCCACAGATCTTGAGGTGAGGTGGGCCATCGTCATCGGGACCCCGGTGATACAGCGTCCACTTGGATACGCCCAGCCAGTCGGCCACCTCCTCGACCGACATGAGTCGCTCCGGGTCACCTGGCTGTGATGGGTCGTGGCCGCAATCAAACTCTGAGTTCAACCCCATGGTGTGCTCCTGTTTCTGGTTCGTGGTGGGTCGTTGCTTACAGGCCTAACAAGCCCGCCAACCACCCACGATCGGCCACGGGTGCGCACGACGACGATGGATATCTCGGCGTCGATGCCATCGAGTGTTGCCTGGTCAAGGTCGGTGTCAATGAAGAAGGTCTCGCGGAGGGATGCTCCGGTGAGGTCAACCGAACGAGCGTCAACGTCACGCAGGCACGCTCGGGCGGCGGCGAGCGGTTGCACGCTGGCTTTGCGGGGCACGAGCGTCTTTCGGCTTTGACAACGAGCCCGGGTGTACAGGGTGAGAAATGGTCGGCGAAGTCTTGCCAGCCCGTCGCAGTCCGCCACCAGCACGGCTGCTGCGATCTCCCCGAGATCGGCTGGGATGGTGCGGCGAGTCAAGTCGCTGATGAGACAACGAGACTTGGTAACGAAGGCACTGAACGCTTCGGGTTCGCTCGGGATAAGCCGCATCAGATCCACCATGGCAATGTCATGGACCCGGCTGTTGTCCGGGCCCTGCGGAATGGTCGACAGAGGCTCAGATTGAGCGGGCGGGTTGACCAGCCTGGCCTGGTAGGCGTTCGCGTGACCGCTCCTCTCATTGCTCGGCTTAGATCGCTGTTCTGATGAGCGAGCGGTAGTTAGCCCGGTGGGTGCGCCGGGTCCGGGCGGGAAGTACGTCTGCTCCTTCCGGTGTGAGGGTGGCGGCGAGAAGGCGAGCCCTGGGCTTCCCCCTGTTGACCGGTCACCTCGATTGAGAGGTAATTATGTCAGTGATGGAAAAGAAGAAGAGGTTGCCGCGTCCGCGGCGTTCGTTTACGCCTGAGTTCAAGGCTGATGCGGTGTCGTTGGTGCTCGATGATGAGCGCACGATCGCCGATGTGGCTGAGACGCTCGATGTTGGGCCAGGAAATTTGGGGAACTGGGTGCGCCAGGCCCGAACCGATCGTGGTGAACGCGAGGGTCTAACGACTGATGAGAAGGCTGAGTTGACGGCGTTGCGTCGCGAGGTTGCTCAACTGAAGGTGGAGCGTGAGCTCTTAAAACGAGCGACGGCATATGTAGGTGATCGTGTCAA
>JBDNHG010000885.1:0-2001 GCA_041688925.1 Acidimicrobiales bacterium
AACCGGCTCGCCTTGCAGGATGATCGAACTGAGGTTGGCGTCGGGTTCGGCGAGGGCGGCGAGGTCATCGAGCGGGTTCACCCGTGAGACGACGAGGTCGGCGAATGCGCCCGGCGTCACGGTGCCGATCTGTCCTTGCATCTTGCACAGCTTCACATTGGTGACGTACATCGAACGCAACACATCGGCGGCAGGTTCGAGGTTGGAGCGGATGGCGAACTCTTGGTTCTGAAGATGATGCCCTTCGCCCAGAAGGTCGGTGCCGAAACCGAGTTCGACACCGGCGTTGCGGGCGACCTCTACCGCGTTCTGACCCATCTCGAAGACGCCGTCGTTCTTGGCCAACATCGATTCGGGGAAACCAACCTTGGGCCCGATCTCGGTCAGCGCTTGATAGGCGATCAGCGTCGGCACCATGGTGACACCGAGTTCGACCATACGAGCGGCCGTTGGGGCATCGAGGCCGTTGCCGTGTTCGATGCACTTCACGCCATTGTTGATCGCTAGCTGGATCGACTCGGGAAGATAGGCGTGCGACGTCGTATACGTATGGCGGTGATCGGTCTCGACGGTGATGGCCTGGATCTCTTCGGCCGTGAACTGCACCGAGTCGAATGGGTCGGTGGGCGACGAGACACCACCAGACGTCATGATCTTGACGAACTGCGACCCGTCGCGAAGTGCCTGGCGAGCGGCCTTGCGGCACGCGTCGACGCCGTCGACCACGAAGCCAGCGTGGTCATGGAACATCTGGCACCCGCACTCGGGTACCGGCGCGTCGCCCGAGCGGAAGTCGCCGTGCCCACCGGTCTGCGACAAGATGCGCCCCGCCTGCACGATACGTGGGCCATGGCATGCGCCCGATTCAATCGCTCGCATCAGACCGCGGTTATCGCCGCCGGCATCACGGATGGTTGTGAAGCCACGGTGCACCGTTCCCTCTGCCAGCGCGCCCATCATGATGCCGCGTTCGACCGCGGTCATCTTGGTCAGGCGCTCGAAGTCCATCGTCACAATCCAGTGATGAAAGTGCCCGTCGACGAACCCCGGCAGCACGTATTGCCCCGAGGCGTCGATGTTGACGTCGGCCTCGACCGAGGACCGCCCGTCGACGACATCGACGATGCGATCGCCTTCGATCACCACTGTCTGGCTGTCGACCATCTGCATCGTCTCGGTGTCGAGCACGGTGCCTTCGCTGACTGTCACGATCATGCAACAATCCTATGGCAGCATTCCTGCCCCGTCAGTTCTTCCGGGCCGAGAGAATGTGCACCCCAATTGAGGAGCGCTGACGAGGTGGCGGAGATACGGTTATCGCCAGCTACGCGCCAGTGGCGGGATTGGCAGACGCGCAAGGTTTAGGTCCTTGTGTCCGTAAGGATGTGTGGGTTCAAGTCCCACCTGGCGCACAAAAATGTTGTGGAACACACAACACGTCTCCAGCTGGCGGGCCTTGGGTTTCTCCAGAATGAAGAGACCCTTCCGCTACCACCACCTGCTTGGACTCGCTGAGTCGGCAGATTGGCGCAACCTTTACTAGGAGCGCCGGTTCTTAACCAACGAAAATCTCGTCAGCGTTCTCCGCAATCACAGCGAATGAGACATCGCCGTGGTCGGCAACAAATCCATTGCACCCACAGTCAGCCTGGGCGGATCAGCCAGGTGCTCTGAACATTATTAACGCACCACGCCGCTCCCGCTGTCCAGCTGGCCTCCGATGTTGGCGCCGAGTTTCTCATCGCCGGTTCGTTCCACATGGGGAGATCTTCTACATACGCCGAGGGAGCTATCGATGCGGCACTCGCGTCCCAACTTCTGAGCAAAGACGCCGCCATGCAGATGGAGCCAGCGGGGCAACCGTCGCCAGATAGCTGCCACGGGACCGCGCCTGGCACATGCGCCGACTCGTGTTCCAGGTCTTCACAAAGAGTTTGAATTGATGGAGCCGAACACGAGGCACCTCGAAACTTAGAACCACATCCAGAGTTTACAGAAATT
>JBDNHG010000886.1:0-1670 GCA_041688925.1 Acidimicrobiales bacterium
CCGACCGTGGTCGACGCCAGCAACCCTGAGCCTGCCGACGAGTTTGATCAGGATCCCGATCTGGATCCCGACCGGCTGGTTGGCTGTGCCTACTGGCGGTGCGACGAGATATTCGAGCAGCGAACCTCGAACCACCAGTTCTGTCGCAAGGCCTGTCGCAGCCGACAGCGCAAGTGGGAACGATCGCAGGCTCGCAAACAGACCCGCGCGGAGCGCAGGTAGCGGCCCCGGCCATTGTCGCGGCGCGACCCAATGGCCGATGCAGCACTACCATCGTGCCGTGCGATCTATGGTCTTTAGCGTGGCGTGCGTCGTGTGCGTGTTCGCAGGGTGCACGTCTGGGTCGGTCTCCGAACCTGCTCCGAACGCGCCAACCGCACCCGCACTTCCTACAAGCAACAGTACTCCCCCGCCCCCGATCGCACCACGGGCAATGAGCAGTGTCGTCATCTCAGATGCCGTGCCATCGCTCGAAGAGCTGCGTGCACTTGGCCTCGACGACGAAGCTGCTGACTGCTTCCGAACCACCATCGACCCCGACGGCACCGGCCGCGTTGCCAATGCCGAGCTTTTCGTCAAAGCCCTCGGCGCCTGCACCTAGTCAGCCGCTCCGCTACCCCGCCACAATTGGGCAGACCACGCGACTATCGTTCGGCTATGACGAACGTAGGCGAAGAGATCTTCTTCAACCCGCTCGAACCGGGTTACACCGACGATCCATTCCCACATCTGGCAGAGATGCGGCGACTCGACCCGGTGCACGCATCGCCGATCGGCACGTGGATTCTCTTCGGCTACGACGACTGCTTCTGTCTGTTGCGTGATCCCGGCATGAGCGTCGACGAGAAGAACATCGCGCACAACGACGAAGAACGACTGGCGGCGTTCATCGATGCCGCAGGCGGAAATCTCGACGAACTCGAACGCACGTCGATCTTGGGCATCGACCCACCCGATCACACTCGGCTGCGTCGATTGGTGAGCAAGGCATTCACCCCACGCACGATCGAAGCGCTGCGGCCGCGTATTCAAGAACTCGTCGACCAAGCCCTCGACCGCATCGCTGCACAGGGCCAGGCCGACGTGATTGCAAAATTGGCGTTCCCACTGCCGTTCGATGTCATCTCTGAGATGTTGGGCATGCCCGAGGGCGATACCCACGCGTTGCGGTCATGGTCTGAGGACATCGTCAAAACGCTCGACCCATTCATCACCGAAGACGAGATACGTGCCGCTGTAGCCGCCAATCGGGCCATGGATGCTCATCTCAGCGAAGTACTCGCCTGGAAACGCGACAACCCCGGTGACGACCTGCTCACCGCTATGATCGAAGCCGAAGACGACGGCGACCGCATGTCGAGCCGTGAACTACTCGACCAGGTCGGGCTGCTGTTCATCGCCGGGCATGAAACAACAGTGAACCTGATCGGCACCGGCATCGCCGAGCTCATCAGGCGACCCGATCAAATGCAACTCGCCCGCGACCATGGCCTGCAGATCAACGGCGTCGACGAACTGCTGCGATTCGTCAGCCCGGTCCAAATGTCACGACGCATAACGCTGAAAGACGCCGACATCGGTGGTCGCATGATTCCTGCTGGCACCATGGTGATGGCCGGCCTCGCATCGGCAAACCGTGACGAGGCCAAGTGGGGCCCCACCGCCAACGA
>JBDNHG010000887.1:0-3034 GCA_041688925.1 Acidimicrobiales bacterium
AGTTTCGAAACCAGAAAGGTTCAACCATGAAACGACCGGAGAAGATCACCAATCAGGGGCGGGCTGCAGTGTCGCTGTGGTCAGCTCGCCCGATCGCCGTACTCATAATCCTCGCACTGGGCGTACTGGGCACGACCCAACTCGTTTCGGCTCTCGGGAGCCCGTCAAAGGACCAACCGGCGCGTGTGGATGATGTCGCAGGACAGCCTGTGCCACAGGATCTGGCTCGCCCGACACTCTGTGACGGGCTCGCAGCAGCGACAACGTCGCCGTTTTCCTCGTGAGCAATGCCGATCGGGCGATTACATCGCTCACCAACTCTGCAGAGTGGTCAGATGAGGTGCTCACGGACCAGCAATCGCGGCCTGGCCAGCGCAGCAGCTATCAGATCGAAACCGTGGTGGCGGGAGATGCCACAACGAGCGCTCTTTCCAGTGTCATGGTGTCCGATCTATTTGAAGAAGCCACACAATGAGAGATCACACAATGGACCCATCACCTTGCGTGCGCTCATTGCTGCAGCAGTGCGCGCAATCACAGCACTCGTGAGTGTCGCGGCGGCACCCAGCGCACTCGCACACATCTTCGCTGAGAGCGACCTCCGCTACTACGAGATCGCGTCCGACAACTACGGCGCTACGCCCACCTGCAGAGCGACTCCGCCTACGACTTTCATGACTGGGATCTCTGAACAACAAGGCGTCCTGCGTCCGCTACGGCTGACTGTGACCGGACGCGGTCGTAAGTCTGAAACGATGGAGCCAGTGAGGGAAAGAACCGTTGGTAGCGACTCAGAGCGGCGCGCCGACGCCGAGTTGCTCGCTGCGACTCGACTTGACCCGGAGGCTTTTAGTGTCTTCTACAACCGCCACTTTGACAACATCATCACCTACTTCTGGCGTCGCATCCGCGACCGAGACGTAGCTGCTGACCTCACCGCCGAAACCTTCGCTGCGGCCCTCGAGCCACTGCACCGGTTCGACCCCGACAAAGGGAACCCGTCGCAGTGGCTGTATGGCATCGCAGCCAACCTGCTCAAGAAGTTCTGGCGCACGCGCAGCGCCTCTGACCGAGCCCGCACCGGCTCCAACTATCGACGCCCCAGACACCAACCAACGGGTGGGACAGTATTGAAGCCGCTGACGCGAACCTCGACGCCGAACGACTCGCCGTTGCACTCGATCGGGTGCCGGCACGCAACCGCGAAGCAGTTCGACTGCGAGTGCTCGAGGAGCTCGGCTACCAGCAGATCGCGGAACGACTTGGCTGCAGACCCGGCGCTGCACGAGTGCGGGTGCTGCGGGGCCTCAGACGGTTGCAGAACGAGTTCGAATACCCCACAAACCGGGGCCACAGTCAATGACTAGCCTCAAGAACTTCCAAAACGACCTCGGCCGAGAGCTGGTCGGAGCCGCCCACCGCCAAGCCGCCGACGCAAACCAACGCCAACCAGCGTTTTCTAGGCGTCGGTTTGCCACTGTGGTCGCGCTCGCTGCGGTGCTACTCATCGTTACGGTCACAATTGTTGACCTTCCCGGCTCCGTCGGACCTGATGACGCGGTCGCCGCGTTCGCTATCACCGAACTCGATAACCGGATCGAGCTCAAGGTGATCGACATCATCACCGATCCCGAAGGCGTCGAAGCTCAGCTCGAAGACGAACTCGGCCTACAGGCGGAGGTCTTCGCGGTCGCATCTGACCCACAACTAATCGGGCAAGTCAGTGCGATCGGTACCTCTGGTGACATCGCCCCGCAGATGGTGTTCGACAACAATGGCGTCGTCACCAAGGTCGTCCTGCCGGTCGGGTTCCAGGAAAGCCTCATCATCGAATACGGCCGAGCGGCTGAATCCGGCGAGCCCTACCTCATGACCGTCACCAGCCCCGTCTGCGCCACGTACTTCGGCCAACCTTTCACCATGATCGGTGCCGAAGTCGACGGCCTCGCTGGGCTCGTCCGTTATGAAACCATCGACACCGACATTGCGGTCACACCCGAAGTCGACATCGTGGACATCCCCGGCGACTACGTGCTCATCGACATCGCAGCTCTGTCCGACGACAGCTACCTCGTCAGCTACGCAGCCAACACCACCAGCCTGCCGATACACCCCAACTGCCAATAGCGAGCGACGGCGAAGACGATGCCCCAGCCCGAGCGAACGGGGCCCTTGCGTCCCTGGCGAGCTCACCGGTATTCCCATCTGGTGCGCCGAGTCAAGTTCTTCTACGCGGCACCGTGCCTGCTGCTGCTCGCTATGTCGGGCTGCGGAACGGCCGAGGTCAATGACCAAATCGGGGTTTCTGTGGAGGAACAGATGTCGTTGACCGGCCGCTCAGCGGAGCAGAATTTTGCCTTCACCGAGCGACTTATCCGTGAGTGCATGGCCGAGCAAGGGTTCGCCCACACCGAACGCACGTTGCACTCCAGAGATTTCGTTCCGTATCCGACGATCGGCAGCTGGACAATGGAACTCGCAGATGAACTCGGCCTCGGGGTCACCACTACCGTTCAGGGCACTTTTGACGACAACATCCTCGACAACCCAAACGAGACGCTCATCGAACAACTCTCGCCAGACGAGTACAGAGCATGGGACTACGCATGGCGGGGCGACCCATCTGACCGCGAGCATGTCGGCTGTCGCAACCAAGTCAAGCGAGAAATCAACGCAGCTTGGGTCGACGAGATGCAGCCGATCCAGGCGGCGTACGTCGACATGGTGCAAACACTGTTTGCCGACCCGCGACTTGTCGAGCTCGACCGCACCTGGTCGACATGTTTCGCGAGCGCTGGCTTCGGTAGCTACGAGAGCTTCGACGACCTCGTCAAGGATCAGCAAAGCATCGCCATGTCACTCGATCCCGGCGACAACGAAGCGGTAACCGCAGCCGAGGATCATGAACGCGAACTCGCCCGCGCCGCTGTCAGGTGTTCTGAGTCGCTACGTCAAGACTGGCTCGAGGTTTGGGATGAGTACCAGAGCGACTTCGCCGAAACGGTAGAGATACCAGACATCGCTACGTCCTGAC
>JBDNHG010000888.1:0-4064 GCA_041688925.1 Acidimicrobiales bacterium
ATGGATGCGGCGACCTTCGCTCATGAGTTTCGGCCGATCAGGCCCGCTCATAATCACGCACTCTGAGCACTCTGAGCACTCTGAGCACGCTCGGCACCGCTCGATATCGGCACGTACGCGATCGGCCATGCACTCGTAAATGTGCAGTGATGACTCCAAGTTATCTTGCAGTTCTTCAAGCAGCAAGCTAACTTGGAGTCGTGGAAACGCCGCTGATCGCGACGAGTGCTCGCAAACACGGCGTCCACGACGACAACATGATCCACGCCTTCAACCATCCAATCTTCGTCGACGACCACGACGACGGCTTCATGATGTTTGTCGGCGCCGACACCTCGGGCAACCTGCTCGAGATCGGCGTGATCGAAAGTGTCGACGGCCCGATCATCATCCACGCCATGGCGGCACGACCGAAGTACCTCAGGTGATTCAAATGCCCCGAACCGCACAAGACATTCTCGACAACGCCGACGAACTCGCAGCTCAATTCGAGCAGGTCGAGCCCGACGATCTCCGCGACGCAACCGCACTGCGAACCGTACGCGAAGCATTCATGGCTCGAGCCGAGACCGAACGAGTCCTCCGCAACGCAGTCGTCGAGGCCCGCCACGACGGACACTCTTGGGCGTCCATTGGCGCCATGGTCGGCACCTCAGGCGAAGCCGCTCGCCAGCGCTACGGCCAAGCAGTGAACGCCGGGTAGCAGCTCAGCCCTCCACACCGCTTCTGATCGGCACGCCCGATCGTTCGGACCTATTCCAGATCGTGCAGGCCGGTCGGCAACGGACCTCAGATTGCAGCGTGCCTCAGGCGCAGCCGGGAACCTGGTCTGCGTCCGTGACAGGCCGGTACCTCACCAACACGTTCTCGGCGGTCGCAATGAGTTCGTCACCGTCGGCCGAGAGCAGGACCGACAGAGCGATCAACTCTTGGCTTCCTTTGACTACTTCTGTCCACGCTGGTGGCAACCAATCAGTGGTCCGAGAAGCTTCGTCGGTCATCCAGCTGGACCCGTTGATCTGACGACCAAGAACTCGAACACCACAGTGAGTTCCCACGACGAATGCGTGCGCCTCACTGGGTGGAAGCTCCTCGCCGTCGTTCAGTGTCGGAAGCTGACCAACAATCGAGTTTGCCGGCCCGGGAGCACCCGCGGTCGAGTTGTCGCTGGAACAGCCCGCAACGAGGGCGCAAACGACTATCGCGCATCGAAGGACTCTCCGTTGCCGCATGCGATCGAACCTAATCGGCACACCGACAACTCGTAGATCGGGTCATTAGCGAGGCGGACGGCTCGGGCAACCAAGTATTTTCGGAAGGCGATCAGAACGTTCTCGCGTCCGCTCTTGTTCACCCGCCCAAGATCTACACGTATTCGCTCGGGTAGGCGCTCCAAAACGCGCTCAGGGAAACCCCCCGACGGCTACCTCGGGCCCAAGTGGCATCGTTGGATCCATGCAGATTCGTATCCGAGACGGAATCTGGGGCGATGCCGACGCAATCGCTGCTGCTCATATCGCCTCATGGCGTGCTGCCTACACGCACATCTTCCCTCAATCGATCTTCGACTCTCCCGACTTCGACCGATCACGTATCGAGATGTGGCGCAGTTGGACTTAGAGATTGCGCGAGTAGGCAGAGCGCGAAGCTCGAAAGCCGAGCAACTCGTGGGCCTGCCAGAGGACTTGTCGACCTACTCGCTAGGCCCCTTATTCGCCGACCCCCGGTCGGAGGCTCATCGTGGCAACTGTTGACGAGCGAGTCGTCGGGTTCGCGCACACCGGACGCTGTGACGAACCTGGACTTCACCGGGAATCAGGGTGCGGTGAGTTGTTCGGGTTCTATGCCCACCCTGACGTCTGGGGAACCGATGTCGCGACACTGATGATGGATTCCGCACTCTCATCACTTCGCCAACTTGGCGCGACTGTGCGATCGTTTGGACCCTTGCCGACACTCACCGCGCCCGCGCGTTCTACGAGAAATTTGGTTGGTCCTTGACCGGATCCACCGCCACTTGGGCGTGGTACCCAGAGAGTCCCGCCGCCGGGGTCGAGTTGATGCACCCGCTGAACTGACAAAGATTCGTGCTCGGCATGACACCGACCGTCCCCGACAGCCACCCAAAGCGGCGAGGATTACACCCATATCTACACTTCTTCCTCACCACTGCCCGATCAGAACAACGGCGAGCGCCTCGGAGTCGGTTGTTCAGCGCACGAAGGCCGTGACGACAACTGCAAGCACGATGACCAGGCCGATACGGAACAGAATCCGTGCGCGCCGCGCACCTACCCACCGACGAATTTGCCCGGGCGGGTGGAGCGCAAACGAGTAGGGGTCCACAGGATCTGGGCGCCGATTCAGTTCGCCGAAGTGCGGCGGCTCGGGGCGCACGCCGTACACCATCTCGGTGCGATCAATGGCCTCCGGCATCGCGTCAAGCTACCCAAGCGGCGAGCACAGGGTCGAACCTTGTTCACCTACCTGCCGAGCCCTTCGCTCGGCCGACGGGTGAGGCGAGCAAGGCGACGCACCGCTGCCGCCACCCGTTCCCTGTCCGCGTCGGCTGTGCCATCGTTGGGCACGTTCGTATCTGGTTCGGGGCCACGATGGTGCGGCCGCCCCTGCGCCGCTAGATCTTGAAGCTCGCTTCGTCGAGCCAGGGCACTGACTTCGCCGCCCTGCCGTTCGGCTGTAGCGGCCACGGCGGCTTCTGGCGTCCACGGCTCGATGGCACTGGCCGGTCCGGGTTGGTCCGGGTCGAACGCTGGCGGGGAAGAGTGGACATGTTTAGCGTGCCGGCCGCGAGTCATACCGACATAGAGCTGGGCGGCGTTCGTCCGGTCATCAATGATGAGGTGGGCTTCGTCCACGGTCGCGCCTTGGGCGCGGTTGATGGTGGAGGCGTAGTCGACGGTCGCCGTTGCGTACCCACTCCTCGCTGTCGGGGCCGTAAGTGAGCCGCAGACCACGAGCCGAGCCCGACGGGCGACCGCCGAGCCCGGCCCACAGCCGAGAGACGGAGCGAACCGCCGGAGCGAAGACCGAGGCACTCGACGGCGAACACGCAGCATCGAGGGCAGAACAACCGGCCCAGGCGCCGAACGCGACGATTTGATGTGCGCCCGCCCACGGGCGAACGCCCCGGGGTATTCCCCAACTGTCGACATCGATGCCCATTGCCGAGGTAAAGGCCACCGAGATCGAGAAACGGGACATCTCGCAACCGATTCTTTTCCACGAGCGTCCCGACGCCCCGGAAGGATGGCGAGGACAGCGAGCGCCGAGGTATTGAGAGCCGGACGGCCTCGTTTCAGTTGGCTCCAAGGCACGACGTGACGAAGCACCGAACGCGCACGACCCTCACCACGACCGCGCACGACGCTTCACACGATCGGACCTGCCACCCGAACGCGATCGTGTCCCGTGCGCTGTCGTGCCGCGATGTCTCGCTGCATCGCCTTTACACCGATATGACCATCACCCCGATCACACCCATCACGACCGCCGGCGGAGCAAACCGCACCTCATCCCCGTCCCCTCGAGCGCTGCTCGTCAACATGGCCCAAGCAGCGCAGATCCTCTGCGTGAGCAGATCGTCGATCTACCAACTCATCTGGACCGATCTGCTGATCCCGATCCGCATCGGGCGCAGCGTCCGATTCAGCCTCGAACAGCTCGAACGGTTCGTCACGGAACGCACGGTCGGCGAGGCAGAAGTCGAGTTCCCCGGAACGGCCTGAGCGCACCGAATCGACCTCGGCGCACCCCGCTGACCCGGATTCGGTCTCGAACCCGAGATTTCTCCAAGAAATTCTGAGATTTCCACGAAGGTGTCAGGCAGCACCCCAACCCGAAAAAGACAAGAGCCCCAGGCCGCTGACCTGGGGCTTCTTTGTGGAGCTTAGGGGAATTGAACCCCTGACCTCTTCCATGCCATGGAAGCGCTCTGCCAACTGAGCTAAAGCCCCGGATTGAAGGCCAAAGCGTAGCGGTCAGCCGCTCGTGCGCGACACTCTTTTCACAGAGAGTTCGCCGAGGTGTCGCTTGCCGCCTTGGCG
>JBDNHG010000889.1:0-2512 GCA_041688925.1 Acidimicrobiales bacterium
GATCTGCTGGCTCTTTCCCGCATGCTGGGACGACCGATCGAGGACCTGCTCGACCTTTCGGCCAGTCTCAATCCGGTCGCCCCGCCGGTCACGCAGGTTCTGGCTCGGCACCTCGATGTGGTTGGGCGCTACCCCGCGGACCATCCGGCAGCGGCTACCGCAGCCGTTGCCGAGCTGCTCGGTGTCGACCGATCACTCGTTGTCTTGACCAATGGTGGAGCCGAGGCCATCGCTCTGGTGGCCGCCGTAGAAGGACGAGGGTGGGTCGACGATTTCGAGTTCTCGCTCTACGCCCGCCACCTGCCGGTCGTGCAGCGCGGCGCCCCTCGGTGGCGGTCCGATCCACATAACCCGAGTGGTCGGCTGGCGCCGATCACCGAGGTCGTCCGGGTCCGTGACGAGGCGTTCTACGCGCTTGCGACCGGGCGCTGGACCAGGGGAGACACCAACACGGTCGTAGTCGGGTCGCTGACGAAGTCGTTCGCCTGTCCGGGCCTGAGGCTCGGCTACGTCGTGGCTCCCGACGATCGGTATGCAGACGAGATTCGCCGCCGTCGGCCGCGCTGGTCGGTGAGCGGGCTGGCAGCCGCGGCACTTCCTGATCTGGTCGACCAAGCCGACGCGCCCGCTTGGAGCCGGCGCATTGGTGAGCTCCGCAAAGACTTGCTCGGGGTGCTCAGCGCAGCCGGCTGGTCTGATGCGTCGGGCACCACCAACTTCCTCTGGATTCCCGACGCCCGAGATCTCACACAGCGACTGGCGCTTGCGGGTATTGCGGTTCGCTCTGGCCACAGTTTCGGGCACCCAGAGGCAGTGCGGATCGCCGTCCCGTCATCGGCTGGCATCGAAGCGGTCGAGCAGGCGCTCGCCAGCGGGTCGAGCTGATACGGCTACGCCGCAGAACCATGACCGGCGACGAGACGGTCGGTGACGGTGCGCATCCACGCCGACATCTCGGGCCCGCCGTGACCCTCTCGCTCGGCGATGAACAGCTCACCGTTTGGCATGGCTTCGGCGAGTGCAACCGGCACTGCCGCTGGAGCGCTGATGTCGAGACGGCCGTGGGCCATGAACACCGGCATGTCGCCAAGTGATGCAGCGCCGTCGAGTAGCTATGACTCACCCATGAACGCAGCATTGCCCCAATAGTGCGTGACAAGTCGAGCGAACGCCAGACGGAACGCTGCATCTTCGTAGCGGAGGTGGGGCTCGAATCCGTTCGCGATCGAGACGTGCACGTCCTCCCACTGGCACCACGCAATCGCTGCTGGTTCGTGCACCGCTGGGTCGGGATCTAGCAGCAGTTGGTTGTAGGCCACCGGGAGATTTCCGTCATGGTTCTCGGGTGCCAGGAAGTCGACAAACGCCTGCCACTCGGCGGGGAACACACGCCCCATCGTGCGGGTAACCCAGTCGACCTCAGCAGCCGTCGTTGTGACCACGCTGGCGAGTAGTAGTTCGCTGACCGACCCGGGGTGGGCGTGCGCATAAGCAAGGCCTAACGTCGTGCCCCACGATCCGCCCCACACCGCCCATCGTTCGATATCGAGCAACTGGCGCAGCTGCTCGATGTCGGCAATCAGATGCGCGGTCGTGTTCGTCGACAAGTCGATCTGTGGCTGACCGGCGTGCGGCGTGCTCAAGCCACAGTTCCGCTGATCGAACTGGATGATTCGATACCTGTCGGCATCGAAGAGTCGACGAGTTCCGTTTCGAGCTCCACCACCCGGTCCGCCATGCAGCAAGACCGCTGGTTTGCCAGCAGGATTACCCGCAACACTCCAATGGATCTGATGACCATCACCGACGACCAACATCCCTTCGTCGTACGGATCGGGACTAGGCGAAGGAGACACGTCTGTCAGTCTCGCACTGATCGAATTGTGGGGATGCAGTGCGCGGCGGCACACCGTCGGGCTCGGCCACTCTCACCGCGGACGCGTGTCGACATACACTCGGGTGCAGGATGCAGTGGCACGACGACCGAGCGACGCGCACCGTCTACTCGACCGACAATTCGATCTATCAGGTCATGCCCGAGCGGGTCGGACTGCCGGCCGATGCTGACGAAATAGCGACGGCGCTGCGATCAAACTTTGCGTCGGCGAAACCTCAACCGATCGTGGCCCGAGGCGGTGGCACCGGCACCAACGGCCAAAGCCTGACGCCGGGCATCGTGATTGACCTCAAGCGCAAGATGAATGCCGTTGTTTCGCTCGATGTCGACGCGGGTACCGCAGTTGTTCAGCCGGGCATCGTGACCGCCGAGCTGAACGCTGCACTCGCTGAACATGGGCTGTTCTGGCCTCCGCCTACATCGACACTGAATCGGGCGACCGTCGGCGGCATGATCTCGACCGACGCTGCCGGAAAGGGTTCGCTGGTATACGGACGGGCTCACCGCCACGTCGAACGTTTGGTCATGTTGCTCGATGACGGCACCGAATGGATTGCCGAGCCCGTGACCGTCGCCGAAGCCGAACGTCGAGCAGTCAGCCGGGGCCGGAGCGCC
>JBDNHG010000890.1:0-4421 GCA_041688925.1 Acidimicrobiales bacterium
GCCTCGACGGTGTCTCGGGCATGGTCGCCAAGTTCAGCCCATGCAGCCAAGAAGGTCGGCCATTGCGCAACGACGGCGCTGATGCCATCGCGTGGATTTTCACTTGCAAGCGCGGCATCGAGCGCGTCAAGCGCCGCTTGCGGCTCGGAATTGAGAACCGTTTCGGGAGGTCCGCTTCGAGTGAGATGAATATCAGACATGGGATCAGCCTAGGGGCGCGACTCGGGTGTCAATTCAGCCGCGCTCGCCAACCATCGATCTGTGCTTGGAGCTTGTCGCGCACCTGCTCGGGAATCGTGACGAGCGCCGCCTCGGCGGCCGACGCAGCCTCATCGAATTGTCCGAGTTCGGCCGCCGCATAGGCATGCTGAACGTGGTCGCGGTGGTTGGCATCGGGGAACGCTGCCAGAAGTGCGCGCACCGCCCGCAGCGCGCGTCGGCGCTCTTGATCAACACCGATCGATGCCAGGTTGTAGAGCATCCGCTTGAGGATCAGTGTCGGCGCCGTCGCTTCGAGTGCGCCCTGTGGCAACGCTGCGCCCGGCCCTGCCAGCCGGGCGAACAATTGTTGGCATCCCTGGGCGTCGAGCACGGCGCCGCCGTGGAAGGGGTCGACAAACCCTTCGGCGGACCCGACCAAAAAGTGTCCTGGCATCCCAACGCCATGCAGCGAGAGGTCATGGCGGCGGCCGATTTCGATCAGCACGACGGCGAGCGTGATCGGAATGCCGACCCGCCGATCGAGCACGCGATGCAGCAGCGAGTTCTCGACGTCGTAGTAGTTCGCAGCGTTCCCTCTGAAATGAACGGCCGGAACAGGATCTGATCCGCCGAAAAGCCTCTGGGCCAACTCGGCAACGCTCGACGCCGGCACGCTCTCGGCCAGCGCGTCGAGGCGCTCGATCTGTTCTGCCACCACGACGGTCGGATCAAGCGCCGACGCAATCAGCAAGGCTCCTTCGTCGAGGTGGCCTGCGAGTCGCCCGTGACCCGGGGCGACAAGCTGCGCAAAGGCGCGTCGGGTCTGCTCCACAGATGACAGGGTAGATCGCAACGGGCACGCACACACAGAACGGACCGCCACAGCGCTGATCACCACCCTGTCGGCTTGGTTAGAAGCAGTACGCTCGTCGTGTGCCCGCGCGTTATGCCTTTCTCGACCATCCGGGCGTGCTCGCCTTTGCACACCGTGGAGGCACGAGCCAGTGGCCCGAGAACACGATGCCTGCGTTCCAGGCGGCGATCGATCTTGGCTACAGGTATCTCGAGACCGACGTGCATCTCAGTGCCGACGGCGTCTTGTATGCATTTCATGACAGCAATCTGCTCGCCCGAACCGGCATCAATACGAATTTCTCCGACCTCGATGCCAGCGAACTCGATGCACTGCTCGTCGATGACACCGCGCCTCTCCCCCGCCTCGACGATGTACTGCTGAGCTGGCCCTACGCTCGCATCAACATCGACACAAAGTCCGATGCGACCGTGCTCCCTCTGATCGACGCGTTGCGAGCGCACCGGGCGGTCGACCGAGTGTGCGTTGGATCCTTCGTCGACCGGCGCATCAAGAAGTGTCGAGACGAACTCGGCCCCGCACTGTGTACGTCGATGGGCAAGCTCGAGGCCGCACGATTGATGCTGGCGTCACGACATCTCGCCGACCCAACGCTGCTCTCTGCCGCCTGTGCCCAGATCCCGATCAGCTACCGCATCCCCGTCGTGACGCCGAGCCTGATTACATTGGCACATGAGTTCGCAATTCAGGTGCACGTGTGGACAATCAATGATCCCAACGACATGCGTCAACTGCTCGACGACGGCGCAGATGGGATTATGACCGACCAACCACGTATTCTTCGAGATGTGATGATCAATCGGGGTGTTTGGGCTCCAGAGGGGATTCTTCGATGAATACAACGCCAGCAGACCGACCGGTCGTTTTGGTGCATGGCCTTGGCGGCTCGGCCGCCACCACATGGCAGAGCAACGGCTGGATGGACCTCATCGCCGATGCCGGACGACCAGTGATTGGTATTGATCTGCTCGGCCACGGCACCGCCGACAAGCCGCACGACCCCGAGGCGTATGCCGATATGCATCTGCGGGTGCTCGACCAGATCGGCGACCAGCCCGTCGACGCCATTGGATTTTCGCTCGGCTCTCGCGTCCTGCTCCAATGCGCAGCAGTCGCCCCCGAACGTTTCGCCCGTCTGGTCGTGACCGGCGTCGGCGCCAACCTCTTCGAAACTCGTGGCGATCACCACGAAAAGATTGCCGCCGCCATTGCCGGCGAAGGCGACCCCACCGACCCGTTCACCCGGTACTTCACCGACCTCAACAACGACCCCGACGGCGATCCCGAAGCCTTGCGGGCGCTACTCAAAGCGCCGTCATCAAAGCTGACGGCCGAGCAACTGGCACCCGTCACCATGCCGGTATTGGTGCTGTTGGGCGACAACGACTTCGCTGGTCCTGCCGACCCGCTGATCAATGCGTTGGCCAACGCATCATTCTCTGAACTCAAGCGCTGCGACCACTTCGCTACACCTCGCTCGATGCAGTGTCTCGACGAGGCGCTCGCGTTTGTCGACGCAGCGCCATTCTGATCTATTTCGGCCGTTCTATCCTGTAACCAGTGACAAATCAGCCAGTGACAACTCGCCCCACAACGCCATGACCACGACGAAACGCGGGAATGCGATCAACGGTGATCTCTTCGAAATGCGGCACCAGTCGCTCGACCTCGATGTCCCGTTCACGACCTTCATCGACGTGTCGTTTCGCGGAACGACCCATCAGGCGCTCGCAGCAGCGGACAAACACTTCTTCGATTTCGCCAATGTGACAGGCGAGTTCACGGTGGGCGGCTACTCGGGTTACATCCTCGAAGCACTCGACCCGGTTGAAACCCAGGTATCACATCGTTATCAAGCAGTCGTGTCCACCCCTGGCGGAATGTTGTCGACGCATTCCTACGACAGCACCGAGGGTCTGCTCGCATTGGTGGGCGCGCTTCGCCCTAACGCAACGAACCTCGGCTTGGTGCTCAACCCCGACGACGAATGCGAATACACGACCGCGCCACGCGTCGCACTCGATCTGGCGATCGGCATCGTCGAAGTAACGCCGCTCACTGCCGAGGTCATCGACCAGCTACCGACCTGGCAAGGCTCAGACGTGGCGGGCGGTCAACTCTATGGCGGCCGATTCACCGACGACGTTGCGTACTTGACGTTGGTGACCGAAACCTGCCGGGTGCTCGTCATGCCCGGCCCTGCTGTTGACGAGGACGACGCTGCTGCGGCCGTGGCTGGGCTCGAAGCAGCCTGGCACGCATGATCGAACTGCTTGGCGGCATTGGCTGGGGCCTGCTCGCCTGCGGTGCCATCACCCATGTGTGGCACCACGAACGACTACGCAGCTTGCTGGCCATGCACTTTGATCACGAGCGACTTCCGGCGATCGCGCTGACCACCGTCGAAGCCGGACTCGCTGTCATCTTGCCGATCAGCTTGCTCACGGCGCACTGGTCACTGCCTTGCATTGCGTTGGCGGCGCTAGTGCTTGGGGTTGGTTTCATGGCGTGGATCGCCCGACTGCTGCTCACCGGGTCCAACCTGCCGTGCGCCTGTTCCTTCAGCGACGCACCCACAACGATCTGGTCGCTCGCCAGATCAGTGTGTGTGGGTCTCGTCGGCCTGTACTGGTTCGTCGATGTCGCTGTAGTCACCGATCTTGGTTCCGAGGCCTGGGCAACTCGTGTGGCCACCTTGGCGGTCGGTTGGGCGATCGGGGCCGCCATCTTCGTACTGCCTGAAGCGGTTGTTTGGCCCTCTGCCAGCCGGGCATTACTTGCCCGGGTCGACGCCCACACCCTGCAATCATGAGCACCGTCCCGTCATGAGCACCGCGGCCCTAGCGATCGTCTTGTTGGCGGCACTTGCCGGTATTGCGCTCGTTGTCAACCATTGCCAAGCTCGTTTGGCGCTGGTCGAGCTCTCGTTGAACGAAGGGTTACCACCGGGCTACCCGACCCCTGACAGCGCATCGCTCGCAACCGCGGCCGGGAACCCAAGAGTCGAGAATCCGAGCGCGTTGCTGCCCTTTGGCGTCCATGTGTTCTTGTCGCGCAACTGCCATGCATGCCAGCGACTCATCGACGAACTCGACCAGGTACAACTCGATCTGCACGCGCCCGTGCACCTGCGATACGTCGACCGGCCGCGGCCAATCGCTGCCTCGGTTGCTGACCGCCAGGGTGCAACGCTGCATGACCAGCAGAACGAGTTGGCTGCGCAACTGCTCGCCGACCCACTTCCGTTCACCATTGGTGTCGGCAACCACGGCCTGGCCAGCAGAGCGGTCACACCGACCGTTGCACACGTGCTCGTGGCAGCACGCGATGCCGGCATCGCTGCCCA
>JBDNHG010000891.1:0-2499 GCA_041688925.1 Acidimicrobiales bacterium
CGACCCGACGACTCAATACGACGCCGACTTCATCATCGATGCCACCGGGCTCGAAGCCAATATCGAAGAACATCGTGTGATCAACGATCTGCTGCAGCACGTCGGCGCCGGCAAGAACCCCAAAGGCCGTCTCGATGTCGAACGCGACTTCCAAATTCGTAACGCAGACAATGGCGACGGCCGCCTCTATGCCTCAGGATCGGCGACCTTGGGCGGGTACTACGCCGGTGTCGACTCGTTCCTCGGCCTGCAGTACGCCGCCCTGCGCATCCACGACAACCTCGCCGCCGCAGGGTTCGGCAACCGCATCGGCCCCGCTCGCTCTACGGCGCAGTGGTGGAAGTGGGCGAGGAACAAGGCGATATGACTCCAACACTCTTTGGGCGGATCCAGACCCGCATCGTCATGCTGGCCACCGTAGGCGTGGTGTGGACCGCTCTCATTGGATTGGTCGTGCCCCGACCCGCAGGAGCCGAATCCTCGGCGGTCTACAAGGCATTGTTCACCGCACTGTTGATCATCGCTGTCGTCGGCATCGTCTGGGAACTGATTTACCATGGGCTGCAGCAATACCGGTGGGAGAAAGACTGGCCAACCGTGTTTGGACTCGTGGTCGCCATCCCCGAAGGCCTCGTCGCCTGGTGGTGCCTCCAGAACAACATTCCCTGGTCGGTCGGCGATGTGCAGGCCAACACATACCTCACAATGTTCATTTCACTGTGGCTACTCGTGTGGGCCATCACCAACGGACCCCTGCAGATCTTCTTCCTCCGCTGGCGCTACCGCGGCGGCCGCTTCATGGGGGGCTGGGGGTAGTCGCCGTTCCTCGGCCCTGGGGGCCTCGTCACTAACCGAGTTGCTCGCCTGAGGCTCACAACTCACATCGTCTAAGCCAGTGCGTGAGCTAAATTCTCTACGGTCCCGGGGACTGAGAGCCGCTGGGGTAGCCGCCGTTCCTCGGCCGCGGGGCCTCGCCATTCACCAATTGTCCAGGCGCCAGGCGCCAGGACAATTCGAATCGTCACGAGAGGGTGACGGTTCCGTTGGGGGTTTCGATGGTGGCGGTGAGTTGTGCTGGTCCCTCGCTGAAATCGACCGAGTCTGCGAGCCCGAGGGCGACGAGAGCGCCTCCTACACGGGCGTCAGGGTGACGGATCGACAACTTGACCAGCTGGCCCATCGACGGAAGCGTGGCCGCGGGGCTCGGCTTGCCGAGCCAATCGATGGCGAACGGAAGCGCTCCATCGAGGCCATGCGCCGTGTCTCCGCCGGTCGTGAGTTCCCATTCGAGGAGCTCACCCTCGGGCTTCTGCCGGCTCATAGCCACATGCGTGCCCGGGTCGAATCCGGCAGACCGCATGACCGCAGCCAGGCCATCGAGTGTTTCGTCGCCAAGAGGGTGGATCGCGTAACCAACAAGTTTGGGTCGGTCGAGTTCGTCGATACCGAAACCGCGCGGCTGCTTCGGCTCGGGCTGATCAGGATCGACACCGATGATCTCAAAATAGGTGCGATCGTCAAAGGTCAACAAGGTGTTATGCGTGCCTCGTCCGACATGAGGACCGCCCACGACAGCGGTGGCCCCGGTCAATTCTTCGATGATGCGGGAACCCTCGTCGACGTCACGACAGGCAAAGACGAGGTGATCGAGTTCAGCCATGTCAGCCTTCAATCTGTTCTCTGGCGTCCCACAGATGATGTTCGACATCGTGCAGGGCGTAGCGAGCCAACGAATCGATGGTGAAGCTGGGTCCGTCGCTGCGGATGCCTTCCTTGGCCCACTCATCGCCGTCGACGCGGTCGAGCAAGTCGGCATACTTGCCTGCGTTGGAAGCGAGGTCGTAGGCGACTCGGGCCGGGTCTTGGCTGGCGTAGTCGCCGGTGGTCGCAGCGACGTCTCGATCCCAATCTTTGAACGTCGGAGGCTTGCGCTTCTTCAACATGTCGCGAGTGCGTTCCTCGAACAGCTTGAAGACATCGCGCACGTGACAGCCATATTGCAGAGGTGTCCAGGTGCGATCGTCGTCATCGCGCAACCGCTGCACAACAGCGCCGCGGCCGAGCAGTTCGCGCCACGCGCCACCAACCGATCGCATTCGTGGCCCGAGCTCGTTGCGGTCGAGTGCATTGGCTTGGTAGCCGCACTCGTCGCACGGGCGCTCGAGCACCCACGTCCAATCACCATCAACACCCATGCCGTCACCCTATGGCACCCACCCACCCAATTCGCTTCGAAGTCGACATCATCAAGCGAGTTCATGCCAGCACCGACCACGGTGGATATCACCCAGAACCCCAGGAAAAAGATCGTTGAAATCGTGAAGACGACCGTGGGGAATGAAAAGGCGATATCGAAGAATTCTCGCATGACTCGGGTGTGGCTTCCTCCTGTTGGCTCAAGCGCCAGTCGGCCCCGCAGCTAGGACCAGAGAACGAACGGGACCTGCTGTCTCGAACATCAACAGCCCAGATCACACACCCCACAATATTATTGGCAAA
>JBDNHG010000892.1:0-6724 GCA_041688925.1 Acidimicrobiales bacterium
AGGGCGGTTCACCGGGTTCACGGCCGTCGATGTGAGCGCTGTAGTTCTCGATGCCGTTGCAGAAGCCGATCTCTTGCATCATCTCGAGGTCGTACTCGGTGCGCATCCGCAGCCGCTGAGCCTCGAGCAGTTTGCCCTGTTCCTCGAAGAGCGCCAGCCGTTCTTGCAGTTCGACTTCGATGCGCTTGATCGCAACGGCCATACGTTCGTCGCCCGCCACATAGTGGGTGGCAGGAAAGACACAGAGCTCGTCGAGGGTGCCCAACCGTTCGCCGGTCAAGACATCGACTCGATGAATCGCCTCGACCTCGTCGCCAAACATTTCAATGCGAATTGCGTTCTCTTCGTAGGCCGGATGCAGCTCGATGACATCGCCCTTGACACGAAAGTTGCCGCGCACCAGGTTCATGTCATTGCGCTCATACTGCATGTCGATCAACTTGCGCAGGATGTCGCGCTGATCCATCTCTTGGCCCGGTTCGAGCACGAGCAGGTTGCCTTCGTAGCCTTCGGGAGCGCCCAAGCCATAGATACAAGAAACCGATGCCACGATGATCACGTCTCGACGAGTCAGCAGTGCCGACGTGCTGGCATGGCGCAGTCGGTCGATCTCGTCGTTGACCGAGCTGTCCTTTTCGATGTAGGTGTCGCTCGAAGCCATATAGGCCTCGGGCTGGTAATAGTCGTAGTAGGACACGAAGTACTCGACCCGGTTGTTAGGGAAGAACTCACGCAGCTCGTTCGCTAACTGGGCTGCCAACGACTTGTTCGGAGCAATCACCAAGGTAGGCCGCTGCACCTGCTCGATTGTCCAGGCGATCGTCGCGCTCTTGCCGCTGCCGGTGATGCCTAGCAGCGTCTGGAAACGCGCACCGGTATTCAGACCCTCGGACAGCTGCTCGATCGCCTTTGGCTGATCGCCGGCGGGTTCGAAGTCGGTGACCATTTTGAACGGCACATTACGCACTTCTGGCATCTTGTAGTTCTACCACCGCGCTGTGACAGTGCGACGGGCGCCGGCAAGCCACAACCAGCCGATGAATTTCTCTGTGCGCTACATCTCATGGTCTGGGTCGGCGCGTCTACTTCCACAGATCATCGGTGGCCGTGAATCCGGCTACCCGGGAACCCGACAGCGAGGCGCAAGCGCCGAACGACAGGAATCGATCGGAACGGTTGACCATAATCACGAAGTTCGTCTCGAGGTTGGCGTAATGGTCAGATGTTGCCGTGCGGTTGGAGCTCATGATCACTCGACGGCGCTCCGGAGCGCTCAGTACAGTTTGGGTCGGCTGTCACACCTTTCTCTAAGATCGCCGACATGTACGAAGTAGATGGCAAGACCGCAGTAATCACCGGAGCAGCAGGAGGTATGGGACTCGGCATGGCTCGTTCGTTCGCGAACGCAGGCATGAACCTTGTGCTCGCCGATATCGATGCCGAGCGCCTCAGCGCATCGGTCGACCAGCTCAAGGCCGACGGCTACGCCGCGATTGGCGTACCAACCGACGTGACAAAGGAAGAACAGATCCAAGCCCTTGCCCAAGCCGCCCTCGACGAGTTCGGTGCGGTGCACATCATGTCGAACAATGCCGGCATTGGTATCCCCGGCACCGTCGACGATATGACCCTCGACGATTGGAAGTGGACCATGGACGTCGACCTCTGGTCGGTGGTCTATGGCGTGCGCACCTTCCTGCCGCTGCTCAAAGAGCAGGGCGAAGGCCACATTACCGCTACCTCTTCGATGGCCGGGTTGACCTGCGGGCCAGTACTCGGCGCTTACCACGTCGCCAAACATGGTGTGGTTGCGCTGATGGACACCGTTCGCATCGAACTCAAGCTCGCCAAATCAGACGTACGGGCGAGTGTGTTGTGTCCTGGGCCGATCGACACCGATATCGCCCTTAGCGAGCGACTGCGGCCCGACGACATCGAGACCCGCGACAACAACAAGCTCGAAGACAAGTTCTTCGAGGGTCTGCGCAATGCACTCGCTGGTGGCATGGATCCCGACGAGGTCGGTGACATCGTCCTCGAAGCGATTCAGAACGAGCGGTTCTGGATCCTCACCCACCCCAACGAGTTCTTGCCGTTCGTCGAGAAGCGAGTCGCAGACATCAAGCGCGATCACGCCCACCGCATGTAGCCAACCGCGTGTGGCCAGCACAAGCGGCATCCTCGATGACCGTGATCCTGAGGCGGGGCCGCCTGAGGCGGCATCTGGGCGGCCGAGGGAGCCCGCTCAGTCGAACGGTGTCGTGCGTTCTTAGACCGGGACGACCGTAAACGGTGGCAGTTGCAGCTCAGCGAGCGTGTAGGAGCACCCATCGCCCGTGGCGACATAGATGCGGGGAGACGCATCGATGGTGTCGTTGTAACGGTGCTCGAATCGCATGACCTCGTCGACGGACCGACGGGATGCTGCTTCAAAGAGATTGCCGGCGATCGACGATGTCGACTCGTACTCGCATGATGCGGTGCACAAGGTGGCATCGTCGACGCCAGCTACCCGAGAGACTGAGCCATCGCCCCAGTCGACTCGGGTATTACACCAGTCGATGACAGAACTGTCATCGTCAACAACCTGCACAGTGACTGATACGTGTGCGCCTGTCACGAGCGGTACCGACAATGTCACGATGGTTGCTGGCCGACTGAACGCCAGCTCTGCATTGTCGGTCGGGACAGCCGTTGGCGTGGAGGGGTTCGCCTCGGGCTGATCCTCGGTTAGCTCGTTTTGCGGGTTGACCGGAACAGTTACGTTCCCATCGTCAGATGGGGTGTCATGTGTGGTTGTTTCTGCTGGTGTAGATCGGTCCGAGTCGTCGGCTGTTTCGACGGCGTCCTCGGGTTCGATGCGAATCACGGGCTCGAAGCCTGACCAGTCGAGGTCAGCAGGCGTGATTGCATGAGCGGATTGTCCCGACGTCGACATCGGAGGGGTAGACGTCGACGTCGGGAGCGAATGTAGAGCTTCATTGCTTGGTGGCGAGAGTGTGAATTCGGGTGAGGACGGTTCGGTGGGAACCTGAATCATGTCGGCTGGACCTGGATCGTCGAGCGGAACGTCGTCGATTGGTTCAGCCAGACTCCATACGCCGTTTTTGCCGCACACCCGTGGCAGTTGCGGGTCGGGAGACTCGGCGTCGGCGACTTCGGTAATGCCGCCATGTTGCGGCGGCGCCGCGATCATTGCACCGAGTACGGCGGCCACAAGAATGACCGGAGCGACCATAGCGATGCGACGATTGCGCGAATTGCGTTTGATGTCGCCAAGCATCGCAGCGATGCGCTGATCAGACAGGTCTGGTTCGGGCAGGTCATTGTCGGAAGCGGCGAGTTGCTCGAACATCAGAGATCCGCGCTCATGGTGTTTCGCAGGCTGTGCAGGCCACGGGAGGCGTGGGTTTTTACCGACCCAACAGAACAGTCGAGAATCTCGGCGACGTCAGCCTCGGGGTAACCGGCTAGATAGCGGAGGACGACGACTTCGCGCTGGCGCTTTGACAGCCGCGAGAGCGCATCGACCAGTGCCAGGCGCTCGATAATTGGCTCACCGTCGTGATCCCGGACCAGGTCTTCGGAGGTGAGATCTTGCTTCGAGCGTTTGCGCCAAGCATCGATCGCGCCGTTCGCGCTCACTCGTGAGACCCAACGAGCAGCCTCGGGGCGGATCCTCCACCACCGGCTATAGGCCTTGGCCATGGTGTCTTGGGCGATATCTTCGGCTTCGGCCTGTTGGCCGAGGATGCGGTACGCAACGCGAAACGCTATGCGGTAGAGCGCTCCGAAATTGTCGTCGTACGTTTGCATGTTCCCTGTAACCCAGATGTGGTGCTCTGCGTGATGTACCTATACAACGGATGAGCAGCCCAATTCGTTGACATAGATTTCAAACTTTCTCAGATTCTTTTTTGTGTCGCCTCAATCGCGGCCTGGTGAGTCACCGTCATCCACTGCCAGCATCGGGCCACCTCGAGGTCGAGATCGTCGATCGAACCACTGTTGGCGATCACAAAATCTGCCTTGGCCATGCGCTCTTCACGGCTGACCTGACTGGCAATTCGGGCCTTGGCGTCAGCGACAGAGAATCCCCGAAACGTGACCAACCGGTCGATCGCCAGATCTGTTGGCGTATCGACGACGACGATTCCTGCCAGCTCTATGGGGGTTCCTTCGACCAGAAGTGGGATGTCGAGCACGATGATGTCGTGGTCGTCGGCCAGAAGCTTCCGCTGCGCTGCCATGTCTTTGCGCACCGCCGGATGCACGAGTTTGTTCAGCGTCTTGAGTTCGTCGGCGTTGGTGAACACGATCTCGGCCAAGGCCGGACGGTTCAGTTCTCCGTCCTCACCCACGATGCCATCACCGAAATGGGTGACGATGGCTTCGAATACGGGTTGACCCGCTGCTTGTAGCCGCTTTACGGTCGCATCAGCATCGACGAGTGCGGCCCCGAGTGCCACCAATCGCTCACTTGCTGCCGATTTACCTGATCCGATGCCGCCGGTAAGGCCAAACTCACTCACATATTGAAACTACACGAGAGATGCCGGACGAATCACATCGGAGTCACACTAGGCATATCTACCCGTAGCCCTAAAGAAACGGGCCATACGGACGACTTATAGGTTATGCCTGTTTAACGCCTACTTGTAGACGACCACCGAATGGTGCGCGAGAGCCTCAAGCGCTCGTACATCGAATGGGGCTTCGACGTCATTGCTGATGTCGCAAGCGCCGAGGAGGCCGTTCCACTCGCCATTGCCCACCAACCTCAGCTCGTGGTTACCGATATTGCCATGCCCGGCCTTGATGGAATCGAGGCCTGCGAGCAGATCTCGAACCAGTGCCCCAACACTCGGGTCATCATCTTGACGATGCACGGAGACGAAGACTCCTTGTCACGTGCGATTCGTGCCGGTGCCTCCGGTTTCCTGCTCAAAGATTGCAGCATCGACGAACTCATGACAGCGACTCGACTCGCCGCATCGGGTGAGACCGTGATCGCTCCTCAGCTCAAGCCGCATCTGCTGGCCCAGGTTCGCCGCCCAAGCTCGACCATGACCGCGACGTCGACCTCGACCACTCATCGCATCACGCCTCGCGAAACCGAGGTGCTCCAGATGATCGCCGACGGCCATTCGACACCCGAGGTTGCCGAACGACTGTTCATCAGCCAGAAGACGGTCAAGAACCATCTCGCATCGATTTATCAAAAGCTCGACGCTCGTGACCGCACCCAGGCTGTCCTTCAGTCGGTGCGTATGGGAATCGTCACGCTCGACTAGATCCAACGGTCCGCGACGCCTGTAAACAGGGACGGGACGCGTGGATCGAACAGATCTCTAATCAAAACTCGAATGCCCCGGACACCTGTGTCTGGGGCATTCGACGTTTTGGTGACGTCGCCGCCCCAAATCGGTCGACCTGTGCAGCGGCTTCCTGCAAGACTGCGATCGTGATCGCTATCGACCAAGCAACCGCCGCCGACCTCGAATTCCTGTGGCGGATGCTCTTCTACGCCTCGCACAGCCACCACGAAGACGGCGTGTCTGTCAGCGACATCAAACGCAACCCCGACCTGGTGCGGCACCTCGACGACTGGGGCAGACGCCCCGGCGATCTCGGGCTTGTTGCCTGGGCCGGCAATCAGCCGGTTGGCGCATGCTGGATGCGGCACCTGATCGGCGACGAACAAAACGACGTGACGTTTGTCGACGATACGACTCCTGAACTCGTCATCGCTATCGAGCCAGACCACATCGGCGGCCGCCTCTTACAGGAATTGCTTGCCTTGGCCGACAGTAACGGCGTCGATCAGATCGTGCTGACCGCTCGAGACTCGAACCCCGCTGTGGCCCTCTACGAACGCCACGGATTTGCGGTCGTCGAACGGATCGTCAACCGAGTCGGTAGCGGCTCGGTGAAGATGATCCGGCCTGGTACGCCCGCCAAAACATGAACGACCCTCGGGCCGAAGCCCGAGGGTCGTCTCATGAATCAGTGATTGAGGTTATTAGCCGCCCGGAGGGGGCGTTGGTGCCTCGGGTGCTGGATCGAGTGGACCATCGACGCCTGCAAGGGCGTACGCCTCTTCCATCTGTGCGGCGATATCTGCCGACAGCGGTGCGGGTGCCGGTGTTGTGTCTTCCTCGGGCTCTTCGACCTCGATCTCGCCGATGTAGTTTCCGTCGGAGTCGTACGCGTGCTCACCGAAGTGCTCTTGGTACTCGGCGGCAACGACGCCACCCTCGGCAGCCTGCTTGATCGACAGGCTGATGCGGCGACGCTGGAGGTCGAGATCGATGATCTTGACCCAGAGTTCTTCGCCGGGTGAAACCACTTGCTCGGGAAGGTCGACGTGGTGTGCCGACATTTCGGAGATGTGGACGAGGCCTTCGATGCTGTCGCCGACCTGGACGAACGAACCGAACGGCACCAGCTTGGTGACACGGCCGTATACGAGCTCGCCGACCTTGTGAGCACCAGCGAACTGCTGCCAAGGATCCTGCTGGGTCGCCTTGAGCGACAGGCTGATGCGTTCGCGGTCGAGGTCGACCTCAAGCACCTGCACGTCGACTTCGTCGCCAACCTGCACAACAGAGCTTGGGTGATCGACGTGCTTCCACGAGAGTTCAGAAACGTGGATGAGTCCGTCCATGCCGCCGAGATCGACGAATGCACCGAAGTTGACGACCGAGCTGACGATGCCCTTGCG
>JBDNHG010000893.1:0-2440 GCA_041688925.1 Acidimicrobiales bacterium
GGCCGCGAATCGCAGCGCCTCGGTGACCTTGTCTTCGGGCATCTCGACTTCGGCAGCCAACTCGACAAGTGTCGCCGGGCGACCGAACTTGAGCTCGAGCCGGGCACGGGCTTTTTGCAGCCGGGCGAGCGTGTCGCCGGCATGTACTGGCAGGCGGATCGTGCGACCGGTGTTGGCGATGCCTCGGGTGATCGCTTGACGGATCCACCAGGTGGCGTAGGTCGAGAACTTGAAACCTTTGCGCCAGTCGAATTTCTCGACGGCGTGCATCAGGCCGAGGTTGCCTTCTTGGATCAGGTCGAGCAGGGGGAGGCCCGAGGCCTGATACTTCTTGGCGATCGAAACGACGAGACGAAGGTTGGACTGAACAAATGTGCGTTCAGCGTCGTCACCGGAACGAACATGGCGTCGCAGCTCGCGTTTGTGAGATGGGGTCGGCTTTTCGTCTCCGTCGAGCTCGGCGGTGGCCGCTGAGCCCTTCTCGATCAGCTGCGCCAGGCGAACTTCGTCGTCCTTGGTCAGCAGCGGGTATTGTCCGATATCGGTCAAATAAAGACGTACGAGGTCTTCCTCGTCCCGTTCCACACGCTCTTTGGCCACAAGCAACCCCTGCATTTGAGTCCAGCAGACGGCCGTAACGCCGCCTTGCTTTGCCACGATAGCGAGGCGGCTGGATTGCTCAACAGTAACGCAATCGCAATCTTGACAGAAGCGGAAATTTGGCTTGTTTCCGCGGAAGTTGGGGTCGACTTTTTGGCGGCGGTATCGATGATGGTCGACCGAACCCCAAATCACCAAATCTAGACGTCCCTCTACATGCCAGACGGCGCGGGCCGTCATTTGCGTCCTGGGCGAGATCCGCCGACCGGAAAACAATTGCGAAACAAGCGGTCTCTCGACCGATCGTGCCCGCTGGGCTGTGGTCAACTACGACCGTGCGTAAAGCCCTGGCCCTTCACCTCCTCGTCGTTGGATTGGTTGCCGCTGCGTGCACCGGCGCGAGCGAATCTGATGATGCGGCTCGCTCTGGCTCGTTGCCTGCCAACCAGGATGGATCCGCAACCGAGCCGGCTGCTGCACCCACCGTCGCAGCGACACCCGGACCGCGGGTCGCAGCACACATCGACCCGGCATCGGTGCCAACCGGCCAGGCGCGAGACTTCCCACCAGCTCCGGCCGTGCCGACAGGCGACCTCGAGTCTGCGACCCGTGATGCGATCGACACGCTCATGGGCGAACGGCTGCAACGTGGCGTCATCGACGAACTTTCGTTCGAAGCAATCGTCACACTCGGCGAATCCGGTGACCCAAGGGTTGCGTGGTGGCTTGCCGACCTGATGCGGGTCGCGTTCGACGCTGACCTAGCGGGACGGCTCACCAGTGCGCAACAAGAATTGCTCGGTATCGAACTCGAGAGATTTGGGGCGTGGGGCGACACGACCGATCACCTGATCGCCTGGGACATTCCGGCACCACCCGACTATTTGACGTACAAACGCAATGCGTACATCACCATCGAACCCCGCTGGGAGCCGCTGTTCGCAGACGGCACCGACATCGATTGGCGCCTGGTGTCGTGGGGTGGCGTGTACATCGACGATCGCCCGTTCGGCACCACCGACACCCCGTGCAACTGCATCCCGGCAGCCGACAATCCCGTCACCACCGACGTCGCTGGTGGCGACGAGTGGCTCAACGACGACACGATTGTTTTTGGTGTGTCGATCAATGGTGAGCATCGCGCCTATCCCCGCTCGATCATGGAAGTGCGCGAGATGGTCAACGACACGCTCGGCGGTCGCGACTTCGCCATGCCGTACTGCACCTTGTGCGGATCGGCGCAGGTGTTCTTCACCGACGAGCTGCCCGATGGCATCGAGCGACCCGTGTTGCGCACATCTGGTCTTCTCAGCCGCTCGAACAAGGTGATGTACGACGTCACGACCTTCTCGATCTTCGACACGTTTCTCGGCACAGCCGTCAGCGGGCCGTTGGCCGAGGCGGGAATCGAGCTCGATCAGCACAGCGTGATCACCACCACGTGGGGTCAGTGGAAGCAAGAGCATGCCGACACGACGGTGCTCGACATAGCACTCGCGCTCGGTCGCCCCGACTCGGATCTTCGCAACACACGCGACGGCGACGGGCCAATCTTCCCGATCGGCGATGTCGATCCGCGGCTGCCGGTGCAAGAGGATGTGCTCGGCGTGGTTACCGTCGATGGCGACGCAATCGCGTTTCATGTGAACAGCGCTATTGCTGCGCTCGAACGAGGCGAGTTCGTCGAAGTCGACGGCGTCACGCTCGTGCTCGACGGCGGCGGTGTGCGAGCGGTCGACGGCGACGGAAATGACCTGGGCGGCCATCAGGCGTTCTGGTTTGCGTGGTCGCAGTTCTATCCCGACACCGACCTTTGGCCGCTCTGATCGGCGACGATGCA
>JBDNHG010000894.1:0-10849 GCA_041688925.1 Acidimicrobiales bacterium
GACGAGGTCGCGCCCGGCTTGGTCCTCGTTGCTGAGCGCGAGACGGGCGCATCCTTCGGTGCCATTGATCGCGCCGATAGCGGCGAGAGCGGCGAGACGGTTCTGCAAACGGTCACGGTCGATTCGAAGGTCTGAACTCACGGTGAGAGTCTACAAAACGTTTGGCCACCGGGCGAGCCGTCGCCCGGTCGGGTCGAGGAGTACCGCAATGAATCACCGCCAACAGAACATCACGTGTTGGTCGAGCGGGCTAGCTTCGCGGTGTGACCCCACAGCAATACCTCGACCACATCGCCGCCGAGAGTGCACGTTTCGCAAGCGCCGCAGCCAGCTCACTCGACGAAACGATCAGTTTCCTCGGTGACTGGAAGATTCGTGATCTCGTCGCCCACCTCGGAGCCGTCTATACCGGCGTCATCTCGACGGTAGCTCCGGCCGGCACGCTTACACCGTCGGACCCTGCCCCTGATGGTGCTGGCGTCAACGACTGGTTTATCGAACGGCGAACCACACTGCTCACAACGCTGAGTTCAGCCCATGATGACGACCCGGCCAAGACATTCGCCAGCATGAAGACCGTTGCCTGGTGGAAACGGCGCCTGGCCCACGAAACCGTCGTGCATCGCTGGGATGTCGACGCGGCGACCAGCGGCATCGGCTCGGCTGCCGCGATCGACAGCGAACTGGCAAAGGATGGCGTCGACGAGTTCGCCGAAGTGAGCCTGCGGTTCTCCTCGAGCCGACCTGATCGGGTCTATCCCAGCAAATCACTCCATCTGCATCGCTCTGATGGTCCCGGTGAGTGGATGATCGTCGCCGATGGTCAAGGTGGCGTGACCGTCACTCACGAGCACGGCAAAGGCGACGCCGCAGTCCGAGGGCCGGCTTCCGCGCTGCTCTTGTGGATCTGGGGACGACCCGTCGACGACATCGAGATCTTTGGCGACGAGGCCGTGGCCGAAGCATGGCGCTCGCTGGCTCCGTAACGGCAGACGTCCGCGTCAACGGTCGAAAACGCAAGATGGCAGTGACTCATCCACCAAGGAACCAAGCCACTGCCAGCTGCTGACAATCGAATGGCTGCGCTGTTAAGCGAGTGCAGCACCCACCGTGTTGGTGATGAGCGCTGCGACGATGTACGGGTCGGCGTTGGCCATTGGGCGGCGATCTTCGAGGTAGCCCTTCTTGTCGACAGCGCACTGCCACGGGATACGGATCGACGCGCCACGGTCAGAGGTGCCGTAGCGGAACTCTGACCAGTGAGCGGTCTCGTGTGAGCCGGTCAGGCGGTCCTCTTTACCCATGCCGTAGCCGGCCATGTGTTCCTCGGGCTTGCCTGGTGCACCCATGGCTTCGGCGGCTGCGATCAAGGGGTCCCATGCTTCGCGCATGGCCTTGGTCGAGAAGTTGGTGTGCATGCCGGCGCCGTTCCAGTCGCCCTTCATTGGCTTGGCAGCGATCGATGCGACCACGTCGTACTTCTCGCTGAGAATGTCGAGCAAGTAGCGGGCGACCCATAGGTGGTCGCCAACCTCGACGGTTCCTGCTGGGCCAATCTGAAATTCCCACTGGCCGGGCATGACCTCGGCGTTGGTGCCGCTGATCTTCAACCCGGCTTCCATACATGCAGTGGTGTGTTCTTCGACCAGTTCACGATAGGCGACTCGGCCGGTGCCGACGCCGCAGTAGTACGGGCCCTGGGGTCCGGGGTACGCGTTGTCGGGGAAGCCAGCAGGCCAACCGTTGGTGCTGAGCAGCGTGTATTCCTGCTCGAGGCCGAACCACATCTCTTGTGCAAAGCCATACGCCTCGCCGGCGGCGACTGCGGCAACGCGAGTGTTGGTCGGCAGCGGCGACATGTCGTCGGGTGCATAGGTATCGCACATGATGAGCACGTCATTGCCGCCACGAATGGGGTCAGGACATACAAATTGTGGCTTCAATACGACGTCGGAGTTCGCGCCCGGTGCTTGGTTTGTGCTCGATCCGTCGTAACCCCAGATGCCGGGTTCCTTACCGTCTTCGAGCACCCTGGTCTTGGAACGAAGGCCTGGGTAGGGGTCTTCAGTTCCGTCGATCCATATGTATTCAGCCCGGTACATGTTGTCTCCCATTGAGTCGAGCAATCGCGTGCGCCCGTTATCGAACGACGCAAATGCGTACTCTATGGACCCAATGTGAACACCGTGTTAAGCGGTGAATCGAGTGCATTTCGCAGCCAGTTGACACAGCGTTCACACAACCGGCAAGGACGCCACTCGTGCACGAAGATAGGGTCATCACGTTGTGAAGCCGCTGCTTGTGTACCCTTCCCCTGTGCCCGCTGAGCTGGCACAGGCGCTCGATATGGCTGGTCGCGAGTACACCGCTGTGGCTACTGAAGCTGCCGCCAAGAGCCAGGAGCCCGAAGGCGGCTGGGCCGGCGCAGTGGTTGCCGCCGACATCAACGCCGAGGGTGCGTGGTCACTGTGTCGAGCGCTTCGCAAGACCGAAGAGCCACTGCCGCTGATCCTGTTGATCAACGGCCGTCAACTCGATGATCTCGCCGACCGCGACGATCTATTCGACGATTTCTGCCTGACTCCTTTTCATCCTCGTGAACTCGATCGACGCATCACCCATGCGTTGTTCGTATCGGGCGAGGGCGACTCTGCTGGCCAGCTGGTCACCTACGAAGAACTCGTGCTCAACGTCGATACCTATCAGGCCGCCATCGCCGGCGAATCGCTTGACCTGACGCACATGGAATACGAGCTGTTGAAGTTTCTCGCCTCTAGCCCCGGCCGGGTTTTCACCCGTGAGGTGCTGCTGAGTCGGGTGTGGGGTTACGACTATTTCGGTGGTGCACGCACCGTCGACGTGCACATCCGCCGCTTGCGGTCGAAACTCGGCGAGACACATGCGCCGATGATCCAGACCGTTCGTTCGGTCGGCTACAGCCTGGGCAAGTCACGGTGGACCACCTAACGTCATTGACGTTGTTGGATTGGCCGGGTCCTCAGACCCAGCTGACCTACGCATCAAGCGCCGACTGGCGGCCAAGGTCAAATTGCGGTACAAGTCGGTATGGCTTCAACCAACGCAGAAACCGTTGAGTAGTATCTGGGCGAGCTCACCGATGATCGGCGAGCGGCGATCGCCGAGGTTCGCGAGACGATTGTGGCGAATCTGCCCGACGGCGTGGTCGAGACAATGAACTGGGGAATGATCGCGTATGAGATTCCGCTCGAGGTCTTCCCCGACACCTACAACAACAAGCCTCTGCTCTACGCCGCGCTCGCCTCACAGAAAAACCACATGGCGGTGTACCTCCACTCGATCTACATGCATGACGATGATGCCGACTGGTTCACGAACGCGTACCTCGCTACTGGCAAGAAGCTCGACATGGGCAAGTCATGTGTTCGGTTCAAGCAGATCGAGCAGCTGCCGGTCGAGTTGATCGGTGATGCCATCGGCCGGGTAACCCTCGACCAGTTCCTCGACTCGTACCGAGCAGTCAAGGGCTGACGACTCGCCTCAGGTCTGAGTGGTTTGCGCTGCGGCCACGAGCCAGCCGAAGATCGGGTCGGTGGCGGCGGTCGCCATCATCTCGGGATGCCATTGCACGGCAACGATCGGCAGCTCGGTGTGTTCCACGCCCTCGATGCCGCCATCGGCCGTCGACGCCGTGACTTACAGCGCTGAGCCGAGCCGGTCAACGCTCTGGTGGTGCAGCGAGTTCACCGGGTGCGACTCGCCGTAGAGGCCGGCGAGCGCGGACTCGGCTTCGATCGAGATGACGTGCTGCTCGACCGAGCCGGGCTCATCGGTATAGGCATGTTTGGGCATGTGCTGGTGCAGCGTTCCGCCGGCATGCACGTTGACAAGTTGCAGCCCACGACAGATGCCCAGTGTCGGCAGCGACCTCGCGGCCGCATGGTCGAGCAATGCGAACTCATAGTCGTCGCGTCGGGGTTCAGGAACATGGGTAGTGGCTTTTGGCGAAGCGCCGTATCGACTCGGATCGATGTCGTCGCCTCCGGTGAGCAACAGGCCGTCGAGCTTGTCGATGGCGTCTGCCGGATCGAGGTCGAGTGGCAGATACACCGGTACGCCGCCCGCCGCAATCACAGCGTTCGCGTAGTCGGCATAGAAGATGTCGACCGGCGAGTCGCCGAGAACGTCGAGGTTGCGGGCGATGTCACGGCCATGAATCCGGCCACCGGTCAAACCGATCAAGGGACGAACCATCACGTCACTCTAGAGCCAGGGTCATGAGCGATGCCGGTGAGGCATGAAGGTCGACGAATCAGGCGATCGCGAAGCTCGAAAACCGCTCGACCTGAGGAACCTTGCGATGGCTATGTTGCCTATTCGCCGGGTTCCCAAGTACAAACAGGGTCATGAACCGTGAGCATGAAGACCTCGACGTCATCCGTTCCGAGGTTCGGCGCCTATGCGACAAATACGGAAACGAATATTGGCGCGGCCTCGAACCAAGCACGTACCCCGAAGAATTCGTGACCGAACTCACAACCCAAGGCTGGCTCGGCGCGCTGATTCCCGAGGAGTACGGAGGCGGCAGCCTGAGCTTGGGTGGCGCGTCGGTCATCCTCGAAGAGATCTCCGCGAGCGGTGGCAACCCCAGTGCCTGCCACGCCCAGATGTATGTCATGGGCACGTTGTTGCGCCATGGCAGCGATGAGCAGAAGCAGAAGTACTTGCCCAAGGTTGCCGACGGCACATACCGACTGCAAGCGTTCGGTGTCACCGAACCAGCCGCCGGCTCGAATACCACAATGATCAAAACCAAGGCCGAACGCGACGGTGACACCTACAAGATCAACGGACAGAAGATCTGGACATCGCGCGCCGAATACTCAGACCTGATGGTGCTGCTGGCCCGCACGACCCCGGCCGACGAGGTCGAAGATCGGCTGCAGGGGCTGTCGACCTTCTTGGTCGAGATGCGCAAACCCGACGGCTCGCTGATCGACGGGCTCACGATCAACCCGATCGCAACCATGATGAACCACTCGACGACCGAGGTCTTCTTCGACAATGTCGAGATTCCGGCCAGCGCGTTGATCGGTGAAGAAGGCAACGGTTTCCGCCAGATCCTGACCGGCATGAACGCCGAACGCATTCTGATCGCCAGCGAATGCATCGGCGACGCCAAGTTCTTCCTCGAGCGGGCGTCGGCCTATGCCAACGAACGCATCGTGTTCGATCGCCCAATCGGCATGAACCAGGGCGTGCAGTTTCCGTTGGCCAAAGCGCAGATTCATCTCGAGGCTGCCGACCTGATGCGATGGAGGGCGGCCGATCTGTTCGACGCTGGCGAGTCGTGCGGCGCCGAGGCGAACATGGCCAAGTTCCTGGCCAGCAACGTGTCATGGGAAGCCGGCAATGCCGCGCTCGATACCCACGGTGGTTTTGGATTCGCTGCCGAATACGACATCGAACGCAAGCTCCGCGAGACCCGGCTCTATCAAGTCGCACCGATCAACAACAATCTGATCCTGGCCTTCGTCGCCCAGAAACGTCTGGGCCTCCCCAAAAGCTACTGAGTAGTCGCCGTTCCTCGGCCCTGGGGGGCTCGTCACTTACCGAGTTGTTCGCTGGCGCTCACAACTCGCGCGTGGCAAACGCTGCTCGAGCTGAATCCTCAACAGTATTTACAGCCAAACCGTCTGCCACCGCTGGGCCTCCGTGGCCTCGATCGGCCCGCCTGGAAGGCAAACACCGTCAAAGCTAGGCTGCGACCATGGCGATACTCAGTGGTGACATCCTGGCACTCAACCGGCTCGAGACCACGATGCATGCCGTTGGGTCGAACGTGCTGGTGCGGTACAAGGGCAAGACGATCGGCACCGGCGTCGTCACCGACAATGACGATTTCTCGATAGAGATTGCCGATGATGTGCTCGGCGAAGTCGAGGTTCACCTCGGCATGCACAACGCGGCTCCGACGCTGGCGACCCTCGACGGCAGCGACCTGCACATCACCCTGCTCTACAGCAATGTCAACAACTTCTTCGCCTGAAAAGGAGCCCCCCATGGCAAAGATCATCGGCCAGGTAGCTCGGCTCAACAGCCTCGAGACCATCTACAACGCATCGAGCGCGCTGGTATTGGTCATTCAAAACGGCAAAGCATTGGCCCACGGTGAGGTTGACAGCGATGAGCAATTTGAGATTGAGCTACCAGACGGCGTGACCGGCGAGGTCGAGATCCGCCTCGGGCTCTATGGCGCGGCGCCGGTGTTTGCCGAAGCGACCGGCGACGACATCATGGTCACGCTCTTCTACAACAACGCCCTCTATTTCGGCTGACCATGTGGCACTTCGCCGCCAGTGCCCAGAACAGCGACTTGCCTGATGTGGATGAGGTCCATAGGGTGACCATCCTGGACAATCCAGCCGGCTCACACCAGTTGGTTGGCAACCCAAGGGGGCCCGCAATGCGCATGCGTTTTGGAAGTTTCATCGCACCGTTCCATCCACCAGAGCACAATCCGACCTTGTCGCTCGAGAACGACCTCGAACTGATCGAGCACATGGACACGCTCGGCTTCGACGAGGCCTGGATCGGCGAGCATCACTCGGCTGGCAGCGAGATCATCGCCTCGCCCGAGATCTTCATAGCCTCGGCCGCAGCGCGCACAAACCACATCAAGCTCGGCACCGGAGTCGTGTCGCTTCCGTATCACAACCCGTTGTGGGTCGCCGAACGCATGGTGCTGCTCGACCATCTGACCCGCGGCCGCGTCATGTTCGGCGTAGGCCCGGGTGCGTTGCCGACAGATGCCGCGATGTTGGGCCTGGAACCGCAAGAGATGCGGCCACTTTTGCACGAGTACATGAAGATCGTGATGCAGCTGCTCACCACCGATGAGCCGGTCAACTATCAGTCCGATCGCCTCACGCTGACCGACGCCCGGTTACATCTTCGTCCCTACAGCGAGCCGCTGTTCGACATTGCCGTCGCAGCGGTGGCATCGCCGTCAGGTGCAAAACTTGCTGGTCAATACGGCGCTGGCGTGTTGTCGTTGGGCGCCACGGTCGCCGTCGGCATGGACGTGCTCGCGCATCACTGGACCATCCAAGAAGAAGTCGCCGCAGCCAACGGCCAGGTTGCCGATCGCGAGAAGTGGCGACTCGTTGGCTTGATGCATCTGGCCGAGTCCAAGGAAGAAGCTCGCCGCGATGTCGAATATGGCATCGAACAATGGTTCCGCTATTTCCAGAATGTCGCCGCGTTCCCCCAGATGGCGGTCGACGGCGGAAACATCGACGAGATGGTCGACTTCGTCAACGGCGGGTTGGGCGTGGTCTGCACACCCGACATGGCCATCGCCCAGATCGAAGAGCTGCTCGAGCAGTCAAACGGCGGCTTCGGCGCCTATCTGACACTGGCCCACAACTGGGCAAACCAAGCGGCCACCAAGAAGAGCTACGAACTCTTTGCTCGCCACGTCATGCCGCACTTCCAGGGCCAGATCAGCTCGACGATGGCAGCCGCCGATCGAGCACGTGCCAGTCGCCCCGAACTTGCCGACAAGCAGATGGCTGCGGTCGAAGAAGCCACGGCGCGTTATGAGGCAGAAAAGGCGTAGCCCTTCGCCCATCCGTGCACGACGGCTGGGTCTCGACCCATTTCGAGGCCCGGCCACCTGGCATCATCGACCCGCCTCGCGGTTCGCCAAACGGTGTATCTGCGACCTGTCTGCTCGTCGTCGCCGTGCTCCGTGTGCAACTCGAGTTAGGGCCGATCGACGACTCGGCGCCCCGAGCGCTTGCTCGCACTCGGTGATAGAACACAGCCATGGGAATTACCGCCATCGTCCTCATCGAAGCCGAACCAGATGCGATTGTCGAGCTAGGCCCTCGCCTGACCGAAATCGATGGGGTCGCCGAGGCCCACTCGGTTGCCGGCGGCGACATCGACCTCGTCGTCATCGTCAAGGTCGACGATCATGAGGCCGTCGCACGCGTGATCACCGAGCACATCGCCCGAGTGCCAGGCATCAGGTCAACCAACACAATGATCGCATTTCGTTCGTACTCGGCCGAGGTCCTCGACGCCGCCTTCGACGGCTTCGGTGACTAGGGGTAGCCCGCCTTTCAGCTCGTACCTCGCCGAAACGCTGCGCGAGCTGAATCGCGTATCTTCCCGGGGACTCTTTAGGGCCGCCGGGTAGCCCGCCTTTCAGCTCGTACCTCGCCGAAACGCTGCGCGAGCTGAATCGCGTATCTTCCCGAGGACGCCGGTGAACCGGTCGCCAATTGTCCTGGCGCCAGGCGCATGGACAATTGGGGTGTTTAGCCGAGTGAGGCGTTGATCGACGACTGTCGGTAGGCGTAGTAGCCCAACGCTCGGACGCCCCCGTAGTAGGTGTCGCGTACGGCTTTGCAGGCGCCGCGGGATGGGTGCCACCAGCTCCACATCTCGTTACACGTCGAGTTCATGTCGTACCACATCTCGGCGTCACAGCCGTAGCGAGATGCCCACTGTTGGCCATAGCAGCCGTCGTGATGATCACAGGTGTGGTTGAAGTTGAAAACGCCCCACACCTTGTCGGGTACAACAGTGCAACCGTTAGTCGACCATGCACCACAGTGAATCGATTCGCCGTATGCGCAGTCATTGCTCGGTGTCGCCGTCCCGAACTTCGTGGTGCTGGCATCGGCATCGCCGACATACCCCGTTGGTGTAAGTGTTGCCACCAGCATGAATGCGATCAGCGCAAAACCGATGCGTACAAACTTCGCCATTGTCGTTCTCCCCAAGTCGCCTGCCGGAAATTTAGGCGCTGACCAGACGAACCGTCAAGCGTCTCTCGATCCGGTCTCGCGCCAAGGACACTGCTGAGCAATACATGCCGCACGTCTCGACGACCATCCATCACCGCTCACTGCGTTGTCAAAACCGCCATTCCAAGCCCAGGAGTGCCGGCTTTCGACGCCTTGCGAGCGGCGCGTCTGGTCGCCGATCCGCAAACACCGGCATTACTCAGCAGCGTCCTAGGGCGTAACGCGGTTCAGCCGGCAGGCGCGATGCGTTCTTGGTTCTGTTCGAGGAAGAGCGCTTCATACCCGTAGCGCAGCGTCCGCATTTCGTCCTCGACCGGCTGGGTGCAATCCCACTCTGCAACAGCGACGCTGCGCTCCCAGTCACGGACTTCGTCCATCTCCTGCGCCAACTGCGGCGAAGGCTCTTCGTCGGGGACCAGCTCGACGGCGACTTCAGACATGCGCCGATTGAGCTCGACGAAGATCTCTTCTCGGGTCGCCACCGCGAATCCGCGTTCGGACATGCAGCTTGCCCATTCTGCTTCGAGTTCAAGGAAGCGCGGGTCGCTGCGGAAGCGTTCTTCGAGCGCGCTGAGATCGTCGCCGAACTCGCCGAAGAATTGTTCGACAGTGCCGAGTTCGGCCTGCGCCGCGTACACCTCGTCATAGGCTTGGGCGACGCATCCGCCCTGCTCGTCAGAGTTGACGGGTTCACCTTCGATCGGTGCCTCGCCGAACAGCGCAAGTTCATAGGCGTCGAGCTCGGCGTCTGACAGTGTCGCCCGGATCTCATCATTCGGGTCAACGACGTCTTGCAGCGCCGGAGCGTCAAAGATGGGTCGGACCGAAATGCCGTAGCCGTTCTCGGCGGCGTACTCGCGGCTGTCAGGGTCCTCGGCTCCCCCGGCGGGTTCGAACTGTGCGGCGAAATCGATGGCCGTGTATTCGAATCCGGCCGTCTTCATGCACACGACCACCGAACGTTCGGCTTCGCGTTCGAGTTCGACCAGATCGCCCGACCGCAGCGCAATATCGATGCCGAGAAGCTCATTGATCGGCGACTCGCCGTAGGACAACGACACGCTGTCGGCGTCATAGGGATCATCGCTGCCACACGCCGCTAGGGCGAGGCAGCACACGATCATCAGCGCAGCTGGACGTAGGACGGTGCGCATGTCAGTAGATCGTCACCAGGTAGTCATCGATGGCGCCGTCGAGGGGAATGGCGGTGAACTCGGCAGCCAGGAACCGGGCTTCGAGCGAATCGGGGCTGTAGATCATGGGGTCACCATCGATGTTCAGATAGTCGACAACGAGTACCTGGTTCTGCTCCAACCGTACGAGATACGCAGTGACACCACCTCGGGAGAATTCGGACGGATAGGTGCAGAGCTGCACGTCGAGCCCAGCATCGGCGATCTCGCAGTCTTCGCCTCGGGCAGCCCGCAACGCTTGATCGACCACTGACTGGCCAGGACCTTGGGTGATCGCTGTCTCGTCATAATTGGTCGTCGAGGCGACCTGCCATCCGGTCACCAAGTCGGTGCGGCCGGGCTGGAAGTTCCAGCGAAACTGGTAGAGATCGGTGCTGCCGGGTGGGGCGGTGAACCGAAACTCGGCGGTCCACTCGCCTTGGGGGACGAGGAGCGGAGCCGTCGAACGTTCGAGCGCATCATTTACGGCCTGCCCAGTACACGCGGCGCACAACAGCACGGCAGCCATCGTCAGCCAGACCGTCACTGTCTGCATCTGGCGCACCCGATGACGCGCAGTCCGTTCCACAGCGAGAACCTATCCGAGACCGCCCCAGCCCCCGCCGCGCCCAACACGCCACCCGCCAACCCGCCATCGCACCCCACCCCACAGATCGCGCATCTCTGAACCTGCACTTCAAAGAGTCAACGGTTGAGTCTTCCAACCCCACGGTTCAGAGATTCCGTGGTTCCATGTGGGCAGCCATGTCTCCCTGGCTCGGCGCCATAGCGGCACGTCGGCCGTTCAGGAACGGGTGCGGACGATTGCGGCGAGAGCGGCGACCACCAGCGCCATGCCGATGATCTGTAGCGCGTTGA